>PFXJ01000010.1:40347-51786 GCA_002791595.1 candidate division Zixibacteria bacterium CG_4_9_14_3_um_filter_46_8 | reverse complement strand
CCTGGCAATAATGCCCACACTGAAATAATATTCCAATAAAGCTACTGGTTTTTCTTGACAATGAAAACTCGCCTTTATGTGATAAGCGTAGTTCTGCGATTTCCGTGTCTAAAATAAATATTCTGACATCCGACATATTCTGACGTTTCAACATATTATATAATCTTCAAAAAGGAGACTTTTGATATGCGGAAAAGTAAGGATCTTTGCTATTTGCTCCTTCAGATCAGTAGATGTTTCGGAAGTGAGGGCGAAAAGCATCAGGAAGTCGAGGTAGGGTCATCAGTTGCGAGATTCAGGGCGATTATGCGGTCCCAATATGATCTGAGTTGCGATGAAGTTTTATTGGTATCGGTTCTTTTTCGGGAATTTATGAAAGGCGAAAAGGAAATCAACCCTCTTAGGTTTCTGAATAAGGTTTATCCCGACCCCTACCAGATTATCGAGAAACTTGATAGAATTATCAAACTAATCGAAAGTGGAGTCCTTGTATTTACAAAAGGAAATCCCATTGACGAATTGGCGCGATATCACAGAAGGTCGTCGGCTGCGATCGACAGGATGGACTTGGTAGAATCGGATCTGATCTTCAGTCCCGCTTTCATTAGGGCAATAATGTGCAATGATCTCATCGCGGCTTCTACGCCACATCCACCTTACGAAAATAACCAGCAATTCCTTAAGGACTGTTTCAGCCATATGGAGCATATCCAAGCCGCAAGAATGAGGAGGGTTGCGAATTTCATGCCGGGAGACTTTGCAGAGAACGAGCCCCTTCTGGCTCAACGGAAATATATTCTACAACGTCTGGAAAACTCCCAAGTAATTATCCCTTTTGGCAAATTGGTCCGAAAATATGATTTGAGCAACGAAGAGCAGATCTTAATTATGTACTTGCTCCATGCGAATATTTCTAATGAAGTCGCCTATAAGAAAAGCGCCATTAATTTATTGAGTTATGATCTGCAAGAGATGAATAGAATCAAGAAAATCCTAAGTTCTGATTCCAAATTACTCATCGAAGGAATCATAATTCCGTTGGAGTCAGATCAATCCGGAGCCTCCCAGAATTCTATTCAGCTTTCGCCCGATATCATCTCACTACTTCTCGGGGACGACGAAGTGTCAGATGCCAACAAGCTGCACGAGATTATTGCTGACAATGATCTATTTGCACTGGTCCGCCCCGAGAATGATTTTCGTTCCCTTGTTCTTGAAGATGGGATAATCGATATCCTTAAGGATGGAATTCTACAATTCAATCGCGATTGCAGCAAAACACTTTCTTGCTGGGGATTTGGCATTTATGCCGCCGAGGAGGTTTCCTTCAATAAGCTCGTGCATCGAGAATATGAACCATCGGTGCGCGTTCTTCTATACGGTCCCCCTGGCACAGGGAAGACATTCACATCCTACGCGATCGCGAAGGAACTTGGCAAGGAGGTCCTGGTGACCGATATGTCCCGCATTCTAAGCAAATGGGTGGGGGAATCAGAGCGAAATACCATGCTAATCTTTAAGACATTCGCGCGGATTCACAACAGCACAGATAATCCTCCGGCGCTTCTATTAAATGAAGCTGACCAATTCCTAACTGGGCGAAGTGCTGCCGACGGTCCTGTAAACCGTATGTATAATCAGATGCAAAACATCTTTTTGGAGCAATTCGAAAGATTTAAGGGTGTGCTCATTGCGACAACAAACCTGTTGGAGAATATTGATCCTGCCTTTTCAAGACGATTTGATCTCAAGATTAAGCTTGATATGCCTCCTCGGCAGCTAAGGGAAAAATTGTGGAAAAAATTAATGCCTTCCAGAACACCTTTAGCATCGGATATTGATGTCCCTTATCTCGCGAGCGAATACAGATTGTCGGGTGGCCAAATTGCGACTGTAATCAGAAATGCTGCCATAGCCGCCTCGGCTCGCGAAGGTGAGAGTAAGAGGATTTTTCAAGAAGATTTGCTTAAATACGCTAAGATCGAAGGACAGAATTCATTCGGAGGATACAAGAAAGCAATTGGATTCGATTGGTAGAAATGTTATCGTGTTCCGGTAGATATGTCCGATTATAAACAAATTGAGCGGATAATCCGTATTCTCCAGCGATTTGCCCTCAATAGGGAAATTACGGTCGCAGAACTTTATAAGTACTTCGAGGGCAAGGTCTCCAAGAGGACGTTGGAGCGTGATCTGGAAACACTCTCATCGGCGAACATTCCCCTCAGCACGAGGAAAGGCAAAGGACGTGAACTTATCTGGTATTTGGAAGGGCAATTAAGACACTTTATTCCCCAAACCGTCGGTATAAGGGAGCTTCGGGCGTCATTGATACTTCAGGAACTTGCAGATCTCCTCAAGGGCACACCATTGGCCAACGATGCCAAATTACTTCTTAATAAAGCCAGACAGCTTTATGACCCCCGGCTCCTGGTTGATGCTGACATGCTGGATGGACCGTTGTTTGGCGTTTCGCAAACTGGTCATATCGATTATGCGCCTTATGCCGGAATCATCGACGATCTTATCCGAGCGGCGGAAGAAAGGCGGTATTGTGAGGTTTATTATCAGGGTTATCTTCACTCGAAACCAAATCATTATAGAATTGCGCCTTATATGATAGTCCTGCGAAAGGGGGCTTTATACATTGTCGCCTACGAGGAAAGCAGGAGCCATTACATTCTTCTTCTGGTTCACAAGATTAAAAAAATCGAAGTCAGTTTGGACCGATTTAAGAGGCGTATGGATTTTTCCCTTGAAGAGATAAAAAAGTACAGCCTCGGTTTGTACCGTCACGAGTCTCAAAAGCCCGTCAATGTGTCCATACATTTCGACCCCGTAATTGGCGACATAATCGCCGATCGCATCTGGCATCCATCACAGAAGATAAATCGGCATAAAGACGGTTCAATAACATTTTCGATGAAAGTGGTAATTTCTGATGAACTCATGGGCTGGATCGGGAGCTGGATGCACTATGCAAGAGTGCTGAAGCCTAAAGAGTTGAGGGACGAATTTAAGAAGAGAATTGGCATACTTAAAAAATACTATGAAAAGGAGAATTAAATGAGTGACAGATCTACCCAATTAAGGACGCTTTATGAGGATAGCTGGGAGAACCTACAGAAGGGGATGTCCGCATTTGACACAGCGAAGAATCTCAATATTTCGAATCCTTTACTTCTGGATGAGCTCGAATTCTGGAAGGAAATGGATGGTATGGATTTCAAAATTATGATATTCGGTCAGCAGACATATGGGTGGGGTTGGTCCGGACACAAATATCATGATTCCAATCGGGGCAAAGATGAAGTCGGAGCCATTATGGATGGGTACCGGAATTTTAATAATAATGATGGAAAAGCGTGGCCGAAGATTAATTCTCCTTTCTGGCGCTTCTGCAGAGGCCTTTGCAAAGAAGTGACTGGATCACCTGATGCATTTATTTGGAATAACCTTTTCAAGTTTGATCAGGATGGCAAAGAACCTTCTGGAGAGATAAAGGAAGTCTCATGTTCTGCCTTTCCGGTCATCACGAAGGAAATTGAAATACTGAAACCCAATGTGATCATATTCCTAACCTCTCAGCGAAACGATAAATGGCTCAAAAAGATATTCAGTAATGTTGAATTCGAAGGTCTTTCAGGCTATGATCAGAAGGCGCTATCCAAGGTGAAACATGATCTGCTGCCAGAAAAAACATATAGGACATATCATCCCGCGTATTTGAATTGGCGAAAAATGTATCATGAAATCCCTGGAAAAATATGTGAGTTAATCAAGAATTAGCTGAAGCTGTAAACACTTTGATTATTTTTAGCGACTGGAGGATAATTACTCCTCGGTTTACTCCCTTGTCCGAGGCACAAGGCCTCGGCTACCGTTAGCGCAGACATTCTTGTCTGCGGGTCGACGTGCGGGACAAGAATGTCCCGCCTATTGTTCATGTGTCAAGCGCGGCGCGGCTGCCCGTCAAAAAACCTCTTGCTTCTAATCGAACTGCAAGATAAAATGCATATTTATCCCTAAGCGATGATTGGGATTATTTATCTTTGTCGCCGAATAAAATAATATGATGGAGTAAGGCATTGAAAATTCTGGTGGTTGGAAGCGGCGGTCGGGAGCACACTATTATCTGGAAGCTTTCCAAGTCGCCTTTGGTCGATAAGATATATGCCGCGCCCGGCAATGCCGGAATTTCCGGTATGTGCAAATGCATACCGATCAAAATCGACGAATTGGAATCGCTGGCCAATTTCGTCGAGAAGCATAAAATAGATTTGACTGTGGTCGGTCCCGAAGTGCCATTGACTTTGGGGATTGTGGACATTTTCGAAAGCCGCGGGCTTAAGATATTCGGCCCCACAAAATTAGCCGCTGAAATCGAAGGTTCCAAAGCATTAGCCAAAGAGTTTATGAAGAAATATCATATCCCGACGGCGAGTTTTAAAATTTTCGACAAATATGAAGAAGCGGTGGATTTCGTTTCTGCCAATAATGTCCCCTTAGCCATTAAAGCCGATGGTTTGACTGCTGGAAAAGGCGCCATGATCTGCTTGAACAGCAAGGAGTCCCTGAAGGCACTGGAAAGTATGATGGTTACCAAAGTATTTGGGGCGGCCGGCACGCGAGTCATCATCGAAAGCATTCTTGAAGGCGAGGAAGTCTCAGTGATGGCTTTCACCGATGGTAAAACGATTGTGCCGATGATCTCGGCTCAAGACCATAAGAGGATATTTGATGGCGGATTAGGACCCAATACCGGCGGAATGGGGTCTTATGCGCCGACCAAAGTGGTCAATGATCGGATGATGAAGGCCATAGCCGTGGAAATACTGGAACCGACCATTGAGGGGCTGCGGCAGGAAGGACGGCTGTTCAAAGGTGTGCTGTATGCCGGTTTGATGATTACCGAAATCGGACCGAAGGTGATTGAGTTTAATTGCCGATTTGGAGATCCGGAGACCCAGGTTGTATTACCCTTACTTCAAAACGATTTGGCCGAAATTTTTATGAGCATAATAGATGAAGAATTGGATTTAGAGGATATCTCCTGGAAAGAGGAATCGGCGGTCTGTGTGGTAATGGCTTCAGAGGGGTATCCGGAAAAGCCAATCACTGGCAGGAAAATCTTTGGATTAAAAGACCTTCGGCGCGAAAACTGCCATATCTTTCACGCCGGCACCGCGCGTCAAAAGGACGGCCAATTGGTAAGCAGTGGGGGGCGAGTGCTGGGGATTGTTGCCACGCATCGTGAATTGCAAAAAGCGATAGAGCGCGCGTATATAGCGGTCGGCAAAGTTTCCTTTGAAGGGATGCAGTTTCGCAAGGACATTGGCCACGTAGTTGGAGGCGTTAAGAGTTCGTTCTTTTAATGGGCTCGGATCGTCATTGAAGGAGATGAGATGGCTGAAATCCTAATAATTCTGGGCAGCAAATCGGATATGGATTTTGCTCAAGAAGCGGCCAATGAACTTGACTCATTCGGGATCGGATATGAAATGGCGGTTTCCTCAGCCCATCGCCAACCGGAGAAGACCAAGCAAATAGTCGTAGAGGCCGCTCAAAAAGGATGCAAAATTATCATCGCCATGGCCGGATATGCGGCGGCTCTGCCTGGATTTGTCGCGTCCATCTGCCATCTTCCCGTGATTGGAGTTCCATTGCCGACATCGGAGCTAAAGGGGATTGATGCGGCGTTGTCAATTCTGCAGATGCCCGGTGGAGTGCCGGTGGGGTCGGTCGGAATCGGTTCGGCGGGAGCAAAAAATGCCGCCTTGTTGGCGGTGAGGATTCTGGCCCTATCGGATCCTTCACTAAGTGAAAAATTAAGGCGTTACATTGAAAATCAGGCAAGAGGTTAAGTTGTCCGGCAATTATGTAATTATTTTTGAAGATGAGCATTCCCATAGGTTTTATCCTATCTCCCTTAGCCGCCCAGTATATCATATCCTTGCCGGCGCTCGAACGAATTATGACCGCATTAGAAGCAACTTCCCTGACTGCAGGATATTAAATGTATGCAGGCCGGAATTATCAAACCTATTTAATGGATGTTCCACGGCAGACCTTATGGACCTGGCCAGTCGTGGAGCTACCAAAATCATTCTGATAAATGGGGCCACAATCATCACCAAGAACGATCAGGAATTCATATCTTCGCTGGAGTCTGAAAGCGGGTTTTTCACCTACACCGATGGTGAAGAGCTTATCGCGGCAAGTATCCCTATGGGAAGCTTTCGGGATTTGATTGATGGCATATCGCAGATTCATACCAGCGGTGAATCAGCCAGGATAATTCAAGCATCCGGGAGCACGCACTCAATCACAATCAAGAAAATATCAAACTTATGGGATATCGTGCTTAATAATCCGCAAATGCTTATTTCAGACTTCGAGGAATATTATGAGGGGAAACCCGCAACAAATGCCATCGGCGACTCGTATCTCTATGGTAAGCAGCACATGGTCGCTGATAAAGATGTTGTGGGGGACTTTGGCTCGGTTATAGATGCCCGCAACGGACCCATTATGATGGGAACCGGCGTTCGCATAAAGCCGTTTTCTTACATTGAAGGTCCCGCTTTTATTGGTAAGGGGTGCCATCTTGTAGGAGGCAAGGTAACGGGCGGGTGTTCCTTCGGAACAGGGTGTCGGATCGGCGGGGAAGTGGAAAATACGATTATGGCCGGGAATAGCAATAAATACCATGAGGGTTTTCTTGGACATACGTACCTTGGAGAATGGGTTAATTTAGGAGCCTTGACTACCAATTCCGACCTGAAGAATAATTATGGTGAAATCAGTGTCAGGCAAGATGGAAAAGATATTAATACCGAATGTATCAAAATAGGTTCTTTCATTGGTGATCACACCAAGACTGGAATCGGGATTACTTTGAATACGGGCATTGTGATAGGGTTCGGGTGCAATCTATTCGGAGGAACCTTGATTGCAGAAAAAGAAATACCGAGTTTTGCTTGGGGAAATGACACACTTCGCCATGAATATGCTCTGCAAAGATCGATGGAAACAGCCCGGACAGTTATGAATCGCAGGAATTATGAATTTGATGAAAATCAAAGGCAACTTTTCGGTCATTTATTCATAAGAACAAGAAATTTGCGGGAAAGATGGCTACATGCCAAACGACATCAAGGTTGATGCCGATATAGCCATTTCGGTGATCTCGACTGATATGCTCAAATCTCGGCTTTAAATGCCGATAGATGAGCATATAACCGGCACTAATCAGTCAATTCAGAGGACGCAAATTTAAGAATTAGGCAGCAGGAGGAATAATGCCAGAGTTAAGGAAAGATCCGATAATAGGTCGTTGGGTTATTATTTCCACCGAGAGGGGTAAAAGGCCATCTGACTTCGGCGTGACGATGGAAAAGAAGGGCTGCAAATTATGCCCGTTTTGCCCCGGGAATGAATCTGCCACCCCGCCAGAGATAATAGCTTTCAGGCCTAACGGTTCAAGGGCTGACAGGCCGGGATGGACTCTAAGAGTAATCTCGAACAAGTTCCCTGCATTGAAAATCGAAGGCGACTTGAATCGAGAGGGGCATGGGATGTTCGACAAGATGAATGGTGTCGGCGCACACGAGGTCATAATTGAATCGCCGGATCATTCCTCCGATTTTGGTGATTTCGGTGATAAAACCGCGCAGGATGTGATCTGGGCTTATCGGATGAGGATTATTGACCTGAAGAAAGATCCGCGATTCCGTTATATAATGGTATTTAAAAACTACGGAGAAGCGGCCGGCGCAAGCTTGGAGCATGCTCATAGCCAGCTTATTGCCACACCGATTGTTCCCAAGCGAGTCACTGAGGAACTGGAGGGTTCACAGAAATATTATCAGTTCAAGGAACGTTGCATTTTCTGCGACATAATCCGCCAGGAAATGTCCGATGGCGAGCGAGTGATCTCCTCCAATGATAATTTTGTGGCGTTGGAGCCTTTTGCTCCCAGGATGCCATTCGAGACCTGGATTCTTCCCACAAAGCATTTCAGCACGTTGGAGGATATCCCGGAGAAGGTTATCCCGGATCTGGCATCGATTTTGAGGGAAACCCTGAAGCGATTAGCGGTCTCACTTAATAATGCGCCCTATAATTATATTTTGCATACCCGGCCGGTGGAAAACGAAGGGAAAGAATATTTTCATTTTCATATCGAGATTATGCCAAAGTTAACCAAGGTTGCTGGTTTCGAATGGGGTACCGGTTTCTATATTAATCCAACTGCCCCTGAAGATGCGGCCAAATATCTGCGTGAGGTCAACTTATCGGCTGTACCAGAAAGTTTAGTTAAGAATCAGGTTCATTAGTTATAAACATGTAGGAAGGGAACTGAAATTGAAGAAGAAATCAAATATATTGTTCGTTTCACCGGAGGTTGTTCCGTTTGCGAAAACGGGTGGCCTGGCGGATGTGGCGGGGGCCCTGCCCAAAGCTTTGGCAAAAGCGGGAATGAGTATCAAAGTGATCATGCCCAAATATAAAATGATCAATGATTCCAAATACGGATTGCGCGAGATTCGATCCGGCTTGACCGTAAATGTGGCTGGCCGGGAGATTAATTATGCGCTTATGCATTCGGTCGAGGAGAAATCCGGGCTCGAATTCATATTTGTTGACTGTCCCAAGTATTTTAATCGGGATTCCCTGTATACCGACCCATCAACAGGGGGAGATTGGGCCGATAATGATGAACGATTCATAATGTTCTCCAAGGCAGTTATCGAATCAACAAAATTACTTGGATTCCGTCCTGACATTGTTCATTGCAACGACTGGCAGTCCGCGCTGGTGATTGCTTATCTCAAGACTCTTTACAGTTATGATGAGTTCTTTTCGGAAACGCGGACGATATTCTCAATTCATAATCTTGCTTACCAGGGCAATTTCCCGGGAGCCAATTTTTCAAGGCTGGGATTGGGCCCTGAATACTTTTACCCCACTTCCCCATTTGAATTTTGGGGCAAGGTTTCATTTATGAAGGCCGGCATATATTATGCGGACATAATAAATACTGTTTCCGAAACCTATGCGAAAGAAATTCAAGGTTCGAACGAATTCGGTTATGGAATGGAAGGGCTTCTGACCGAACGTTCTCAAGACGTATTCGGGATTGTAAATGGGATAGACTATGAGATCTGGAATCCGGCCACCGATAATCTACTTCCGCATAAATTTTCTCTTGGAAATCTGGAAGGCAAAAAGGCCAATAAGAAGGCTCTTTTGGAGAGAGTCGGCCTTCCGGCAACCAAGAAGGATATTCCTCTAATAGGTATCATCAGCCGCCTTGCAGACCAGAAAGGGTTTGATCTTATTTCCGAGATAAGCGAGGAGCTATTATCGATGGATCTGAAAATTGTCATTCTTGGCGCCGGCGAGAAGAAATACCATGATATGTTCACAATGCTGGCGAAGAAGCGTCCCAAAAAGATATCCGTTAGCCTGACCTTTGATAATCCGCTGGCGCATTTGATCGAAGCCGGCTCCGATATGTTCTTGATGCCATCACGATACGAGCCATGCGGGCTGAATCAACTCTATAGCCTCAAATATGGCACGATTCCGATTGTTCGGGAAACAGGAGGATTGGCTGACACCATTGTCGATTATAATGAATCCAATGGGAGCGGCACCGGTTTTGTTTTTGGCAGATATGAATCTTCCGAGTTGCTCAATACTATAAAAAAAGCTTTGAGGGCATACAGGAATAAAGAGGCCTGGCAGAAGCTTATGCATACAGCTATGGCTCAGGATTATTCATGGGATAAATCTGCAAATCGTTATATTGAGCTTTATGCCAAAGCGATTAACAGCCATTCAGAATCTCTGCAAAATACTTAGATGAGCAACCAGTGAGGGTAGAAGCTGGTCCGGGGGAAAGGGATTCACTATCGCAATAAAGGATGCGGATGCCCATTGGATGGATCAAATTTAAGATACTGGGAATCAACCGACTGGATGCGGCTTTGTCCGGCGCATCAGTCGGTTAATATTTTCAATCGCGATTGACTGGATTATGGAGCAAGCGAACCTGCAGAAACCAAAGGAGATGGGAAGCATAGTCTTGGGTGGAGACTTCACCTTGGCTCTCTTTGCCGGATTCATTTACTATGCCAAAGCGGCCTTTGAAGGCGGCATTCCGGTGTTTTCTACGCCAGGGCTGCTTATTTGGCTGAATCTGGTGAGAGTCCTTCTGTTATACTTCTATTGCTCTAGAAAAAAGCCGAGTATAAACGCCATATCCAATCTCTTTATCGCTTCAAATCTGACATTCCTTCCACTTCTGGAAATCGCCACCCCATCCAATGGAGGAGATTATCATCTCCTATACTTCCTGTTAGTATTATTTTCAGTCTTTCGGTTGGATCCTCAAAAAACTTTGATCGTCTCCATCGCCGCTCTCCTAAGTCATTGGGCGGCTTCCATCTTTGAACAGCACTTTTCGATATGGAGGAGCGTGGTTTCGTTCGGCTACTTTGGATTGGTTTATTTATTCCTGCGAGTGTTTATAAGTAAGTTCAAAGCATCCCAAGTAAAGCTAACTTCGGCGCTTGACGTTCTTAACCGGCGAACCTGGGAATTGGAAATGGCCCACAGCGAAACCGAGATGATTTATAATACAGTGGCGGATATTGCCGGGACCATCGATACAAAGGAGTTCGCCCTCAAGATCCTGATTATCACCACCCGATGGTTGGGAGCAAAGACCTGCAAAGTATATCGCGTTTCGGCCGAAGGCCGGCATCTGCTTCTTATTGGCGAAGCCGATTTGGAATCATCCAAGACTTATGAAACTCCCCCCAAAATTAGCATAACGGAATGCCTATCATTCTTGGATGGTGATGCTCTTAGCCGCGAGGATGCTCCTGTCAACTATCTTGAAAGGGGGTTGCTGAACAGTGAGGATAGGACCGTAATGTTCTCACCCCTTGTCGCCCGAGGAAAAGCGATTGGCGGCATTTTGACGGAGAGCTCAAGTGACAGAGGCTTCAGTGAAAGCGATGAGCGCAGGTTTATGGCGCTGGCATCATCAGCGTCGATGGCGTTGGATAATGCGCAACTTTTGAAAAAGACTGAAGAATTGGCGATCGTAGATGAGCTGACCGGAATGTATAACTACCGCTTCTTCAGGGATAAATTGAATACGGAAATCCAGCGCGCTATACGATATAAGCATAAATTGTCGATTCTGATGATCGATATCGATTTCTTCAAGAAGATAAATGACAATCATGGTCACGAAGCGGGAAACCTAATTCTACAGCAACTGGCCGGATTGCTACGTCGGTGCGTTCGCGAAGTTGATATCCTTTCAAGATATGGCGGCGAAGAATTTGTGGTCATCCTTCCGCAGACCGGCGTCGGTGAAGCCAAGATGGTCGGTGAACGCATCAGGGATGAAGTTGAGAG
>PFXJ01000010.1:10864-40318 GCA_002791595.1 candidate division Zixibacteria bacterium CG_4_9_14_3_um_filter_46_8 | reverse complement strand
CCGAAGTTCGTCTCACCGTTTCTGTCGGGGTGGAGTCGTTTTCGGAAGCTTATGTAAAGAATACCGACCTATTCCTAAAGCAAGCCGACCAGAATCTATATGCCGCCAAAGAAGCGGGACGCAACAGAGTGGTCTGCGGTCAATTGGGAAAGCCCGCAGAGATAGAGCCGGTTCCGGTTCAGGCGGCATCCCTTGCATCATGAGTTTTAGGAGTCCCAGGCTTGGCCAGCTCTTAGTTTTCGGTTTTGACGGCCATATTGTTCCTCAATATATAAAATCCCTCGTTGAGGATGAAAATCTTGGCGGGGTTATTTTATTTTCCAGAAATGGAAACACCCCTCAAGATTTCCAGCGACTTTCATCCGAGATAAGCGCCAATTCCGCACTTAAGCCATTCATTTTCATTGATCAAGAGGGAGGAAGGGTAACGAGGATTAGGTTTGATGGCCTCAACCATAGTTCCGCTGAGGAATTGGCGGCGCCAAACGATATAATCCTTTTTCGGAAAGCAATTGTCAAAATGACCAAAGCTCTCGCCGGATGCGGCATAGACGTCAATACCATACCGGTATTGGATATGCCCAGCCGCCGGGACATACCAGTATTGCAGGGACGGTGCTACGGTTCCACTCCGCAGGAAGTAATTAAATTCTCATCAGTTGTAATAGATATCTACCTTGAGTCAGGTCAATTGTGTTGTGCAAAGCATTTTCCGGGATTGGGAGATGTAACCATCGATCCCCATTTTGATTTGCCGGAGGATGACACTCTTATCTCTCGCTATTACCAGCACAAATTCCTTCCTTTTGAAGATGCCATCGCCAGAAAGATCCCGATGATTATGACCACCCACGTCGTCGCCAAAGCATTGGATGGGCGCAATCCGGCCACTTTCTCCAGCAAGCTGGTTCGCGATACTTTAATCGGGCAATTGGGATTTGATGGGCTGGTGGTCAGCGATGATCTGGAAATGGGGGCGATATGCAAAAAATTCGCATGGCGTGATGTGATAATAAACACTCTAATGGCCGGGCATCAACTCCTTCTGATTTGTCACAGCCAAGAAAAGCAGAAGGAGGCTTTGGATCATATTCAAAATCAAGTCCGTCGAGATAATAAATTTCGCCTTATAGTTGAAAAAGCAATTGAAAAGGTGTTAAGTTTGAAGCGAGAGCATTTTCGCCGGAAATAGGGAAGATGGTTGGTCGGAAGGAAAGAATCGTCATCGGGGTCAACAGCGGCACTTCAATTGATTCGCTGGACATCGGGCTATTGGGAATAGCACACTCGGAGAATAGATATTCGGTCAGATCATTGAATTGGGTGTCATATAAATTTCCCCGTGACCTGGCCAGCCTGCTTGGGGAACTCTCATCCGGAGAAGTTATCGACATTCATACTATGCTATATGCCGATAAATCTCTTGCCTCTTTTATTGGTTCACGGATTAAATCAGCCCTCAAGAGATCCGGCATAAAATCGAAATCAATTGATCTAATAGGTTCGCATGGACAGACCATCGCCCATTTTCCGCGTGAGAAATTGACATTTCAGATAGGCGATCCATCTATCATAGCGGTCCAGACCGGTATAACTACAGTTGGAGATTTCCGCAAGGCGGATATCGGTGGCGGAGGTGAGGGCGCGCCATTAAGCCCCATATTCCACCAACATATTTTTGCACGTGCGCAACCAATAGCGGTGCTAAATATCGGGGGAATTGCCAATATCTCCTATATTCCCCCCATTGATTCTTCGAAGAGGCCCTTCGGTTTCGATTGCGGCCCGGGCAATATCCTGATGGACCAATTGTGCAGAATCCATTTCGATAGAGATTATGATAAGAATGGCTCCATCGCTCATAAAGGTGAAGTGCTTAAAGGTCCTTTGGACAGATTGATGCTGGACCCATTCGTTAACGAACTCCCTCCGAAATCCACCGGCAGAGAATATTTTGGGGAGAGATTTATTAAAAAGCACCTCTCATTGCGAGGAAATCCTGCCAACCTGTTGCGGACAGCTTTAGAATTCTCGGCATTATCTATCGCTATAAATATCCGAAAGTTCCTTCCCTCGGTTAAGAAGGTTATTGTCTGCGGCGGAGGCGCGCTGAACGGATTTCTGGTGGAGCGCATTAGCCATCATCTCAATCTCAAATGTGAGACTTCCGCCAGCTATGGCTTGCACCCGAAATTAGTGGAATGCGCCGGATTTGCGCTCTTCGCCGTGATGGCTGTTGATGGTATTCATTCCGATTTGACGAAAACCACCGGCTCGACCAAACCTGTAATTCTGGGCAAGATCTGCTATGGTTCCCGGACCTAATGAACGCCGATCATTCCGGCTCATATCCATCATCGTACTATTGCCTCTTTTATGGATTCATTCTCTTTTTGGTGCGAACCATCCGCAAAGTAACGATGTCCAACCTATTACTGGCGAACCCAAAGTATCGATCAAAATAATGGATGCGGCTAGGGAGATTAAATATGCCAATAGCGCTTCCTATGTCATTCAAGCTACTGTTCAAAATGGCAAAATCGAAGAGTTTTTCAGCATATCCGAGATTAAAATTATAAGAGATCGGGATGGTCTCAGTGTTTATGACAGGGATGCGGGAATTATTATCGAGGGAGCCGCTCATCTTTGTATAAGCGAAGAAGAGAGCGCCGGTATCGCTTCGGTCAATGGCGATAGTTACCGCGGCAATATTCATATCTTTCCCAATAAGGCCGGCAAAACAATGAAGGTCATCAATCAACTGGGTATGGAAAGCTACTTAAAAGGTGTGATTCCCTCCGAAATGGGAAAAAGGCAGCCAGATGAATTGGAGGCGTTAAAAGCGCAGGCGGTTGCGGCTCGGACTTATGCTTTGGAAAAGTTGCTGCGAGGCGGTAAATCCGGCGTTTTGGAGAATACTATTCTGGATATGGTTTATGCCGGCTATGATAAGGAATACGAATTAGCTAATGAGGCTGTAGATTCAACTGCCGGAGAAGTGATAATGTTTGATGGGAATTTGATCCGCGCTTATTTCTTTTCGACGTGTGGAGGGAAAACTGAGAATATCCAGGACGCTTGGGGAGAGGACCCTGCCGATTATTGCGTCTCCATCAATGACGGGGATTATTGCGCCTGGTCAAAGAGCTACTCTTGGGAAGATGAATTTGAGATAGGGCTCCTTCGGGAGCGAATTGATTCCTATTTTAAGGATAATGTAGGAATAGGAATAAAGGGGGAAATTCAAGATATTAAAATAATTACCCGTTCCGGCTCGGGCCGAGTCAATTTGCTTAAGGTCTATACGGATGAGGATCAATACGAATTGAAAGGCGATAAAATCCGTTGGGCGATCAGAAGCTCCGCTAATGAGTCGAGGATCCTTCCTTCGACCCTCTTTGAGATTAAAATAGAAAAAGACGATTTTGGGAACATTGAGTCGGTAAAATTCGTAGGAAAGGGCAATGGTCATGGAATTGGCATGTGTCAGTGCGGTGCCATTGGTCGAGCGCGGCAGGGACAGAGCTGTCGGGAAATAGTATCCACATATTACGATGGAGCCTATATCATACGAGTCTATTAATTGCAAAAAGTGCTTGACACCTTTGCTGAATATAGGTTATAATTAAGAAACATTTATCCGCAATAAGGTAATAGATTTTTGGAATATGTTGTTTATGGCAATTTAGCGATATTTTTTTTGAAAGGGAAATGGAGGATTAGTGTCAAATTTACCAGCATTCGATGATAATAATTTTGAGCAAGAGGTTCTCAAATCCAACATCCCTGTCGTCGTAGATTTTTGGGCTGAATGGTGCGGACCGTGTCGTATGGTGGCTCCCATCGTCGAGGAACTTTCAGAGGAATATACTGGTAAGATCAAATTTGGCAAGCTTGATGTAGATTCCAACCCCGGGACGGCTTCACGCTTTGGAATTCGCAGCATCCCCACTTTGCTCATATTCAAGGCTGGGGAGGAAGTTGGTAGATTGATAGGCGCCAAGCCCAAAAGCCAGCTTGTAAAGGAACTAGAGACTCATATTGGCGGATAAAAAAGGAGATTAAACAGGAAAAAAAAAATTGCATTGACGGTATTTGATGCAAAATTGTTACGTATTATTCATCTTTAACAGGAGGTTTTTGTGAAAAAAACTGTTATCATTACTACAACTCTCTTAATGGCTATGTTGCTGACAATGCCAACTTTCGCCGCCATCGATTATGCGGGCGTGAAAGGGATTGGCATTGGAGGCGGCCTTTGGGCCCCGATTATGAAGGGCTCTGACTTGACTCGTGAACCGTTCGCCACGGGGTATCATGGCGGTTTGAATTTCAAGCTGGGCTTATCTTCCAACTTCGCATTGAACCTTGGCGGTGCTTATGCTCAAACTTATGACGATATCACCACCGCTGATGACGCCAGTTTCAAGTTCTTGAAGAAGGACAATTCAACAACAAAGGTAACCGGTATTTTCTCGGAATTGACAGCCCAGTACTATTTCCTCCCGGAATCCGGTGTCAGACCGTATGTTCTGGGCGGCGCCGGTGCGAATTTCTGGAAGTCTGAGCCTTCTCAAGTTTCCGGAACAAGCACAAATATTGCTGACTTGGTGGTCAAGGCTGGAGCGGGTGCTGAATTCGCCCTCGGCGAAAATGCAGGCCTTGACCTCGGCGTGAAATTCAATTTCCTGCCGGCTTATATCTCTACTCCAAGCGAATGGACTTCGGACGACAAGAAATCGTCAAACCGCGATTTCCAGGCTTATATCGAGCCGCGCCTGGGCTTCAACTACTACTTTGGTGGCGGCAAGGATACTGACAAGGACGGCGTGAAGGATGATTTCGATCAATGCCCTGATACTCCCAATGGCGCTATGGTCGATGCCAATGGCTGCCCGCTGGATGAAGACGGCGACGGTGTTTATGACGGCCTCGATCAATGCCCGCAGACTCCTCGCGGCGCCAAAGTTGACGTGAATGGTTGCCCGATGGATTCCGATAAGGATGGCATATTTGACGGTATCGATCAGTGCGCCAGCACTCCTACCGGTGTGCCAGTCGATAGCAAGGGATGTCCTCTTGACGCTGACAAAGACGGTGTTCCCGACCATAAGGACAAATGCGCCAATACTCCGACTGGAGCCAAAGTCGATGCCAATGGTTGTCCGACAGACGCCGATGCCGATGGTGTGTATGATGGCATAGATCGTTGCCCTGATACTCCTGCCGGCTCCAAGGTTGACACCTATGGCTGCCCACTGGCAAAACCAATCAAGGAAGTCGAGATTTTGCGGATCCAGTACACAAAAGGCAGCTTTGATCCCGATGCATTGGCAAGGGCTTATCTGGATGAACTGGCCAAGCGTATGGAAGCCTATCCCGAGGTCAAGATTGAGGTCGGCGGCTACACTGATGCTCTGGGCTCCACCAAGTTCAACCAGACTCTATCTGAAAAGCGTGCCAACGCAGTTAAGGAGTACTTAGTTAATAAGGGCGTCGCAGCCATTAGATTGATCGCTAAGGGCTATGGCGAAAACAACTTCGTAGTTCCCGATAAGAACTCCCCCGACAACCGTCGCGTGGAGATTAAGCCGATTAACTAATCGAGGCTTAATCCAAAAATCAACCCCGCCAATAATGGCGGGGTTTTTTTGTGCCGCTAATACTAATCTGCATTAAGAGAAATAATATTTGGGTGACTTATCTTATTTATGTCCGTTTCATCAAGCGAACACACCCCGTCCCCGTACGGGTCCACCCCTCCCCTGGGCTCGTTAAAAAAGTCGCCTCATGCAGTTGCGGCGACCCAGTACAGACGCCCTTCATTGAACAAACACGACAGTCTCCTATCGAAGCACGATACCTCCAACGATTTCTGGCCGCTATACCTCCCCTCCTTTACCAGTATCTTTCCCGAGGGACAGATGAAAACGTCTTGTTGCTCATTGTAGGTGAACCGCTCAATCGTAAATTGCCCCTCACTATGATGATTATGTCCATGCCCCGGCGGACTAACCAATCGTATCCCCCCGTCTCTCAAGTTCGAATCGATTCTCTCCGCTGGCATACACCGAATCGGCACATACCGATTAGCCCAACTTTGCTCGACGCGCAAGATACGCGAATAAAGCCTTATCGTAGCTATCGGTGGTGACGAAAGTATTAAAATCGATCAGGCCCCGACGCGCTTCGGTTTTCAATCCTTCGGAGAATTGCGAAAATTGATGACGATACGCCTCTTTAATTTGATGGGGATCGGTTGAAATTATCTCCCCGGTTTCCATATCCTTGAACCGCGCCTCTATCGGAAAATTGAAATCCTCCTCCCGCGGATCCAATATCCGAAATATGACCACCTCATGCTTCTTATGACGAAAATGCTTCATCCCGGAAACGAGCTTTTCATAATCATCCAGCAAGTCGGAAATGATTATCACCAAGCCGCGACGTTTGATCCTCTCAGCCAACTCGTGAAAGGCAGAACCGGAATCCGTTTTCTCCGATGGCGTTGCGGCATCCATTTCCTTCAGCAAGACATTCAAGTGGGGACGCGCCATCCGCGGAGGGATATAGCGGCGGATTTTCTCATCGTAAGTCAACAAGCCGACCGCATCCTGTTGCTTGAGCATCAGGTAAGCCAGCGAAGCGGCAACCTGACGGGCGTAATCGAACTTGGTGATTTTGCCTGATGAATAACGCATCGAAGCCGAACAGTCCAGAAGGATATAGCACTTGAGATTGGTTTCTTCCTCGAATTCCTTGACATAATACCGATCGGTTTTGCCGAATACTTTCCAATCGATATTCTTGATGGAATCGCCGGGCATATACTGCCGATGTTCGGCAAACTCCACCGAGAACCCGTGATACGGCGACCGATGCAACCCGATGATGAACCCCTCCACCACCAGGCGGGCCCTTAGCTCAAGGCTTCGCAGCCGCGACACCGTATCGGGCTGTAAGAATCTTAGGTAATCTGTGCGTTGGTCAGGCATACTTCCTATTACGCTCAGTTGTTATTCCGCATTTCTCGACTTCATATATGATACGAAGTCCTTTAGGAAAATTCTCCTCCAATGAGTTCCCAGCAACTCATAAGGAACACTTCTTACATCAATTCTAATAAGATTTTCCCTTGTCCTTCGCGACGGATCAGTTGCGCTGACTCCTTTTTCTATTCCAATTCTATTTAATAGAACAAGGAATTTCTCTATGAATTCCGTTGCATCATGGGGGAGACTTATGCCCATCCTCAAAAGGCCATAGATTTTCTTCTGCGTATCATATATACCATCGCTCACGGTAATTCTGCTTTTAAGATCACAATAGCCCTTTAGATATGACATAACTATATTTCTGCTTTTGGACTTGAGAACGCTTTTAGGAACAAAAGGAATGACTTTCCCTCTTTCGGGGAATTCTCTCGATTTTTCTAATTCCTCAAATATAATTGAGTTCTTATCAAATTTGATATGAATTTGAAAATGGAAATCTCCAACATGATTCATAGATATCTCGTCTTTTGTCCCAAGGTTCTTTATTAACAGACTCAGACTCTCAATGATTCTTTCTACGTCCTTTTTGTGTGCATCATATTGAGATATTTTATAATCACTTATGTCAGGACTATAATAAAAACCCTCGTCAGATTTGCCTCTATTGGCTATTCCCCTTTGTAGGTATATTGTTAATTCCCTTTTCTCGAAGTCTATTTTGCTATTGGCACATAATAATCCGAGTAGATAAGCAAATTCCTCATTTAGGATTACTTTCTTCAATTGGATTATGTGAGCAGCTTCGGTTGTCAGTTTCTCACGCAACCCTTGCAGTCTTCTAACTTTAGTCTCATCTGACTTAATGCTCTGCTGAAACGCGCTTTGGTACAAATCGAGTAAATCACCATGGTTTGATATATTTATAGCACTCTCGGCAGTCCACAACTCATTAAAGAAGCTGAGGAAACTCGCAAATAGCTCATCTCGTTCACCATAAATGCTTAGATTACATTCTATGTTGCGCTTAATACCCCCTAAAGTGAAATTCGAAGATCCAATAATTATGCGATAGTTCTCATTATCGTAAAAGAGATAAAACTTAGGATGGTAAAGTCCAAGAGTGCTTTTGCCGCTACCACTTCTTATAAAAACCTTGCATTCCGAATCACCGGGTATGGTAGCAAGTTCTTCAATGAGTTTTTTTTCAGTAATAAATTCTTCAATATCAAATAGTGCTCTTAATTTGCCATTACTTCGCAGAAAATTAATAAAATACTCATTAAGTAAATCGAATGCGCCATAAGAACCATATGAGACTCCCAAGAATAGATTCTCAGCCCATTGTAACCCTTCCCTTATAGATTTATAGAGGCTTTCATCAGAATTCTGAAGAATGGTTATCTGCATTTCTTGAAGATCAAAATGAATTCATGAATCTTGTTAACTCTGAAAACATACGGATGGCCCAAGGGTCTGAGGTTATTGTACTCACTTCTTCGATCCCAAATTATAATATCATCGAGCATAAACCCAATTTCTTCCATGAATTTTATGGTGTCAACATGGAACGGATAATATTTTTCTTTCTTTCTTATATCCATCAGGACAATGCAACAATACTTTTCGGGCTTAAGTATATTATAAATATCCGCAAAAATTCTCTTGAGCGCGCCAATAAAATCCTCATAAATATGTATCTCACCCAAATCTTCTGACAATCCCCCATAGTTCTGAATCTCTTTGTAATCCGCCGTCCTTTTCTGATTCAAAATATCCCAGTAAGGCGGAGAAGTCACGCATAAGCCGATTGTTTCTGAAGCCATATATTTCTTAAGGTTTTCTGCGGTATCAAGAAATAGTTGGTAAGGAGGATCATCACCCTGAAACGAAACTTCAGAAAGCCGATGCTTCGTGATCTGAATAAATTTTTCAGATATATCAAAACCAACTGAGCTTCTACCTCGTTCTCTTGCAGCTACCATTGTGCTGCCCGTCCCAACGAATGGATCCAACACTATATCATCATCGAAGGATAGCACTTCTATCAACCTTCCTGGCAATTCGGCAGGGAAGATTGCTGGATGTTTCAGCCTCCTCTCTTTGGATGATTTCTTGATATCATTCCAAACAGATATCGAATATTTCTGCCAGGTCTTGCCATCAACATCATATTTCCGTTTGTGACTCCGGCGAGGAAGCTTGGCTTTTATATCATACTGGGCTTGAAATAGGTCGCTCATAGAACCAATATACATGACAGTCTTTAGAAATACAACCCCAATAAGTGATAACCATATTTCATGTAAATATGGTCAATTTATCAAATGAATCCTTTATCGCAGATATCATGCTTACCTTCGACCCGAAATTCAATTTGCTTGGATCAATCTTCCGATTGATCGCTACCGGGTCTTTGAATAAATAGGGCAGTCCCTGTCGAGAGAGTTCTATCAGTTTTTCGTCCGGCTCCTGATACTCATATTCAATCAATGTTTCGTCAAAAATCTGAACGCCGGCTCCGCCAAATTTTGCTCTGATGGTTTTCTCAAAATCCCGATTTATCTCAATCCCGGTAGAATTTCGCCCTTCGTTAATCGCGGCCAATGTGGTTGTTCCGCTGCCAAGGAATGGATCTAATACAGTTTCACCAACAAAGCTAAACATCCTTATGAGCCGTTTGGGAAGCTCCACTGGAAACATCGCCAAATGCTTATCCTGCTTCTCCCCGCTGAAATTCCAATGCCCATTGAAATAGGAGTTCCATTCTTCATTTGTTAGCTTTGATTTTTCTTTTATCTCGGAAGATACCCTCGGAGGCTTTCCATGCTTTTTGAAAATGAGAATGAATTCATAATCCAATTTGACAATACCGTTTCTAGGGTAGGGATATGAACCCATCACCGTTGCCCCGCCGGTGGTATTGCAGGTGGTAACTTTCTGCCAGATTATCGCCCCCATATAGTCGAATCCGATGGTCTCGCAGAAGCGGATTATCTCAGTCCGGATCGGAATGATTTTATATCGTCCATAATAAACCGAACGGGCGAATTGGTCGCCGATGTTGATGCACAATCGACAGCCATCATGCAATACCCGCCGACATTCGTTCCATACCAGATTTAGGTTATTGATATAATCCTCATAAGAATCATCGAAGCCTATCTGTCCTTTGACTCCATAATCTTTCAACTGCCAATATGGCGGCGAGGTGACTATAAGATGGACGTATTTATCAGCTATACTATTCATGCAACGGGCATCGCCAAATATTATTTTATGCGCGGTATTCATATAAGCAAAATCTATTAAAGCTTTTCCCCAAAGGCAATCACTTTATCCTCCCCCGAATAATCCCTTGCTTCCATCTTATACGGTTTTATATTGGGAAATATGCTTCCTGATTGGAAAATAAGACGTGAGATAATCGAAATCGGTCGGCGCATCTATGAGCGCGGGCTGGCCGCCGGTACCGATGGCAATATCTCCTTCAAACTCGCCGATGACCGCATCCTTATCACCGCCTCCGGCACCTGCCTGGGAGAATTGAAAACAACAGACATTATTCTAATAGATAACAGCGGCAAAATAATCTCCGGCAACGGCAAGCCGTCAACCGAAACCCCGATGCATCTGGAGGTCTATCGCCACCGTCCTGCTATCAATGCTGTTATTCATGCTCATCCTCCGACCGCCACCGCCTTCAGTATCGCCGGTATTTCACTGGCAGGATGTGTTATCCCGGAAATCGCGATGACCCTGGGCAAAATCCCGACCGCGCCTTATGCCGCTCCGTCGTCCGATGAAGGCGCCAGAGCGATATCCGGATTGATTACCAATCATGATGCCATCCTGCTGGACCGTCACGGAGCGATTACCATCGGGGAAACTATCAAGAGCGCGTTCTACAAAATGGAAAAAGTGGAATATGCGGCGAAAGTGACTCTGGCGGCGAGGCAGTTGCAACAAACGACCAGAAAAGAGTCCGCCCGCCGTGTGAATGATTCTTCCTGCTCCGAATGCGGCAGCTGCGACCATAAGGATGTTGGCTGATGAAACTATGCCTGATGATTATTTAGAAAATATGTGACCACGGACTTAATCCCGCTGGGTCTCACATTACGAAGTCCATCTTTTGACCATTCCTTTTCCCATCTGCGAATTTCGCCTCAATTATCAGAATGCTGCGGCAGACAGGCTTTCTCCTCACTCCCTTTAGGGCTTGTTGAAAATGTGGTTTCTTGACTTCCTCCACATGTCATTCCCACGGAAATGGGAATATATCTTTTTGATTAATATGGATTGCCACTTTCTTCGAGAGTGTTGAAAAAGCTAGGCTTCCATGAAAAAGAAAGTGCTTTGAGAAATTCCTTTCTTTCTCTACTTCTCCCATTAATTGGGAGAAGGAGTCGGAGGATGAGGGAGCTTATGAGGTTACACCCTCATCTGTCCCGACAAGTCGGGACACCTTCTCCCGACGAAGCGGGAGAAGGTTGAGATCATTTTTCGGGTTTCCTGGCTTTTTCAACAAGCTTTTTCGTGGGAATGACAGTTAACTAACCTCTCTTTACCAAATAAAGTTTCTCAATACTCCCTCTATGCTTACCCAATTTGCTCTGGTTTATTGTTCATGCATAAAGTGAGAAATCGAACGCTGCGATTTCCGTTACTATTTACCACTTGTATTTGGGCAAAAAGCTGTTTATATTCACCTTGCTCTTGAGCCCTGAAATCTTGATTGAAATTATATGGATGAAAGTTGCGACCTCATTGTTATCGGTGGTGGTCACGCTGGATGCGAAGCCGCCCACATAGCCGCCAAAATGGCACACAATGTGTTATTATTGACAGGTTCCATAGATGCGTTAGGCCGAATGTCCTGTAATCCTGCAGTTGGCGGATTAGCAAAAGGCCAGCTTGTCAAGGAAGTTGATGCTTTGGGCGGAATAATGGGGGTTCTGGCAGATAAGTCTGGCCTTCAATTCAGGCTTCTGAATCGCTCCAAAGGCCCCGCAGTGAGGTCAACCAGGGCCCAATGCGACCGCAAATTATATGAAGATTCTATGAAATCATTATTGTCGAGCAATCCCAATATCCAAATATATGAGAAATATGTAGTAACACTAATTTTAGAACGCGGTGCTGTAATTGGCGTAAGATGTGATGATGAAAGCGTTTATATGGCGAAAACCACAATTATCACATCTGGGACATTTCTAAATGGTTTGATTCATATCGGCCTGCAATCATTCCCTGCCGGCAGAATCGGCGAAAAACCGGCGCTTGGTCTTACTGAGGACTTGGCCCGATATGGAATTAGGTCTGGCCGGCTAAAAACGGGTACTCCCCCTCGACTCGATGGGACAACCATTGATTTTGAAAAATGCTTTGCCCAGCATGGCGACCAGCCTCCGCCATTTTTCTCGTTCCGCACCAGGCGTGACCAGGATTTGTCCCAACTTCCGTGCCACTTAACCTATACCAATCCCCAAACTCATGAACTTATCAAACGAAACCTCGACCAATCGCCGATTTTTAGAGGTATAATTGAAGGAATAGGTCCGAGATATTGCCCTTCGATTGAAGACAAAGTAGTACGGTTCCCCGATAAGCTCCGCCACCAGCTCTTCGTTGAACCTGAGGGGTGGAGAAGCGATGAAATCTATATCAACGGGTTCTCGTCCAGCCTGCCCGCAGAAATTCAATTCGAGGCGCTCCGCACCATTGCCGGATTGAGTGATGTCAAGATGAATCGACCCGGCTATGCCATCGAATACGACTATTTCCCGTCATCCCAAATTTGGCCTACTATGGAATCAAAAATTATTCGCAACCTATTCTTCGCTGGACAGGCGAATGGTACTTCTGGCTACGAAGAAGCCGCGGCCCAGGGGATTATGGCGGGCATCAATGCGGCCCTAAAAGTGAGAGATGAAGAACCGTTTGTTCTCAAACGGTCTGAAGCGTATATCGGGGTCTTAATTGATGATCTCACCACTCGAAACATCGATGAGCCTTATCGGATGTTCACCTCACGAGCCGAATATCGCCTTTTCCTAAGAGAAGACAATGCCCAAGAAAGGCTATCGCATTATGCTTTTCGTTATGGGCTGATTTCAGAGCAGGAATACGAAGAAGTTCGGGAGTATTCACGGCTGACAGCGCAGCAGATCTCCAGGTGTGAGAGGATATTCGTTTATCCCTCGCAAATTGAAAAGGTCGATGCGATTCTGAACGACAAGGTGAATAAACTCTCCTTAGCTGATGCCCTGAGGATACCCACCGTTGATGAAAGAGATATTAGTAAAATCGATAGGGAGTTTGCTGATTGTCCCGACAGAGTCAGATTAAAAGTGGAAGTCCAGATCAAATATGATGGATATGTATCAAGACAACAGATAGAAATCGCGCGGCTTTCAAAATTTGAAAAAATGCGGCTTGATGAGAACCTTGATTATAGAAAAATTAAGGGGCTAAAGAGAGAAGCGATTGAGAAATTGAGCGCTTTTAAACCATATACTTTGGGGCAAGCCTCTCGTATTGCAGGCGTTACGCCTGGCGATGTTTCTGTTTTGATGGTCTATCTTAAGAGGCTTAAGTCCGAAGCCCAGACAAAAAAAGCATCAACCGAGGAATCCAAAAATGTTCCACGTGGAACATTTTGAACTTGCGGCATAACCGGACAACGAAAACATTCCAATCATCTAAAGTTGCTATATGGCAATTGTGGGGACGAGTGTGGTAGTTGATTGAAGAACTGGAGGTAGGCCGTGTGGGCCTATTGAAAATGTGTCTTCATGACTTCCTCCACATTTCATTCCCGCGGAAGCGGGAATCTATCTCTTTGATTAGTATGGATTCCCACTTTTGGGGTTGTTGATAAAGCCAGGAAACCCGAAAAACGATCTAAACCTTCTCCCGCTTCGTCGGGAGAAGCTTGCCCGCCTGTGGTGGGGTGGCCCCGCTTAAAGTGGGGACGGATGAGGGCGTAACTCATAAGCTCCCTCATCCTCCGACTCCTTCTCCCAATTAATGCGAGAAGGAGAGAAAGAAAAGAATTCTTTGAAACGCTTCCCTTTTCATGGCAACCGATCTTTCCAACTTTCCCCAAAACCCTGCCCTCTCTATGAATTCAAATTGTTCCACGTAGAACAATTTGAATTCATAGCCTGAAGATTTTCGATCTCCTTGCTCACCCTTTTGAATCAGTCAGTACCTTGGCAATAATATCCGCGACCGTGACGCCTTCGGCTTCGGCATTAAATGAAGTCACAATCCGATGTCTTAGGACCGATTCCGCCACCATTTGAATATCTTCGATCGACGGGGTATGACGTCCGTAAAGAAGACATCTGGTCTTGGCGCCAAGAGTAAGATATTGGGAGGCGCGCGGCCCGGCACCCCAAGTAACCCAATTCCGAATGTAATCAGGGGCTCCAGCGATCGGTCTGGTTTGGCGCGCCAGCTTCACCGCATATTCCACAACTTTCTCTGAAACCGGCACTTTTCTAACCAATGCCTGTAAATTAATCAGTGTTTGGGCTCCAAAAATTTTTTGCAAATTAATTTTATAGGCAGAAGTAGTTGCTTTGACTATTTCACGCTCTTCACTTTCTGAAGGGTAATCAATGTAGATGTTAAACATGAATCTATCAAGCTGGGCTTCGGGTAGAGGATAGGTGCCTTCAAGCTCAATTGGATTCTGGGTTGCCAGAACAAAAAATGGTTCTGCTAAGTCGAAAGTCTCGTTGCCTGCAGTAATTTGATATTCCTGCATAGCTTGAAGCAATGCGGCCTGGGTTTTTGGCGGAGTTCGATTGATTTCATCGGCAAGGACTATGTTGGCGAAAATGGGGCCCCGCACGAATCGGAATTCCCGGGAGCCGGTGGAAAGGTTTTGCTCAAGTATTTCAGTACCAGTGATATCGGCTGGCATCAGGTCCGGGGTAAATTGAATCCTTGAAAATTTCAGATCCAAAACTTCGGCTAAGGTACTGATGAGCAAGGTCTTGGCAAGCCCGGGAACACCTATGAGAAGGCAATGTCCTTTCGCCAAAACCGCAATCAATAATTTCTCGATAACTTCGGACTGCCCAACGATAACTTTCCCGATTTCAGCCCTGATTAGTTCGAATCCTTCTCTTAATTCCTGGGCGGCCTTAAGGTCGCTTTTTTCTATATCAGCCATTATTTCTCCATTAAATAATATCGCATTATTACAATATCAACGTTTTTGCCATAAAGTGTAAGATTATAATGAAAAGCGGGTTATTCCTCAACAATAAGCGTGTTGGAATCGGCGAATACTTTGAAATCATGCCCGGGAGCAAACATTCTGCTTTCAGATTCAAGCATTTCCACTTGCATGCCCAGCAGGAGATCCTTGAAATTATCATATACTCGATTGAACTCGGATTTGCCGCCTCCGATATCATAGTAATCTCTACCCGCAATTCCACTAGTTTCCTTTTGGTGCTCATCACTGCAAATTCTATTGATCTTGCACGAGGTTTTCAATCCCAATATTGAAGTCCATTTGGGCCATTTGACTAATTCTCCAGTGACGTACCATTTGAATCCTTCCAATTCGAAAGAGAAAGCCTGGTTGGGGCCGTCGGCCAAGACTGGGGTATAGCGAAAGCCGAGTTTCGGAAAGATATCATCATTGCTGAAGGTCTTAATGGCGCCCAATTCGCTTTTGCCGGAGAAGGTAGTATGGTATTTCAGATTTGAGGAAAGCCAGAAAAATATTTGGGAACCAAGGACCAAGATAATGCCGATCGAAAGGAGCATAAAATCCACAAAGCCACCAAATTTGGACTTAAATTTGGTCTTCGCCTCGTATTTCCCGAAAATCCTTATTGCTGAGCGAATTAGGAGAAGCACAAAGAAAGCAATACCTATTGTCAGGAAGACATAGGCAGTAGTAATAACTCTTTCACCAGCCAAAATTATCTCCGATTGTGGATAAACCTTAAATTGTTACTTAAAATCCCTTGCGTATTATAAAGACTCTATTAGTGTTATCGTGATTTCCACCGATTGGCATAAGTTATCCACATCAATCATTCTTCTTGTTGATTGATGAGACTTCAGTCTTGGGAGGGCAACCATTTTTCATATTACATAGGCCGTGGAAAATTGCGCCAGCTTCTATAACCAAGCTTTTGGCTATTATATCTCCTTCGACGATAGATTTGTTTTGTAGTTCCACTTTCTCAGAGGCAACAATATTACCGCTAATTGTCCCCGCAAGGATAATATCTTTGACCCACACACTACCTTTTATGCTTCCGGCCACTCCAATGGTCAATAGATCGGTGCATTTTACATCTCCTTTGACAGCTCCGTCGATACGGACACTTCCCTGAATGTCAAAGTTCCCGTCAATGCTGGAGCCCTTGCCGAGGATTGTGTTCAAAGAACCACTATCTTTCATCTTCATTCAACTCCATTTAAATGCTCTCGGAATATAAATTATGCGAGCTATAGGAACCCTTCCGGGTCCATTGGCTTGCCATTTTTTAGAACTTCGTAATGAAGATGGGGACCGCTGGAATTGCCGCTATTGCCCGATAAAGCGATCTCTTGAGCTCTCTTTACCCGGTCTCCTTTGCTGACCAGAAGTTCTTTATTATGGGCATAGATGGTCATATAGCTCTGTTGATGTTCAATTCTCACGACATAGCCAAAATAGTCATCCCAGCCCGCGAATTCCACAATGCCATCGGCTGTGGCGTGGACCGGAGAACCTTCAGGACAAGTGATATCCAACCCGAGATGCTTCTCACCGAAAACGGCAACATCTGAGAAACGTTTGCTGAGATAACCCTGCAATGGACGGCCTTTGGGGATGAATCTATTGAAGCCGATAGCGCTATCTTCGGGGATAGGGGCGCTTAGCTGTTTGGCCGGTTCGGTTTTAGAAGCAGTGCTGTCGAGGCCTGCCAATTCGGAGATGCGGTTCACTATCGCGCGATTTCTTTCCAGTTCGTCTTTGAGCGCCAGGAATTCTCTGTGCTGTTGGAGTAACGCCTGGTTATCCGTCCTCAAGCTCTTGACTTCAATAGCGGAAATTATTAAACGACCATAAAATATGGCGGCAACCATAATGATTAAAATGGAGATGACAGACACTGTCAAAAAAATCCAGAGTGCCAATTTGCTGACTCTAAAATTGAAGGTTTTATCGCCCTCGTCTGGAACTATAATGAAGGAGATATATTTGCCAGCATTCATTTAGTGAATATTCCAACAAATGAAGCCATTGCATTTAGAATGGAGGGGCTATTGTAATTTCTCAAGTATTCCGCTCAGTTGTTCGTCGTTATAGAATTCAATTTCAATTTTTCCACCGTCATTTATACCAGTAATTTTAACTTTGGTGCCGAAATAATCCCTTAATTGGTTCTCTATTTCGGCATAGGGATTGGGGGCCTGGGATTTGGGCTTCTTCTTGCTTTTTTCAATATATTGAGGAATATGTCTTTCTAAGTCGCGTACCGACCAATTTCCCTCGACAGTTCTCCGCCATATCTCTTTTTGAAGATTAGGTTGATCAAGGCCCGCCAGTATTTTGGCATGGCCGAAAGAGACTATGCCATGGCGGATGTCCTCCTGAATTTCTGAAGGTAGAGTGAGAAGGCGAAGCAGGTTGGCGATAGTGCTACGTTCTTTGCCGAGCCGTTCAGCAACTTCCTCCTGAGTGAGGTTGCCATTAATCATTAATTCATGAATACCGGTGGCGGCCTCGATCGGATTTAGGTCGGAGCGCTGCAAATTTTCGGTTAGGGCGATCTCGATTCTCTGGGATGGAGTAAGGTTTTCTGAAAGGATGGCTTTGATCGTGGTTTTCCCGGCCATACCGGCGGCGATAAATCGACGTTCACCGGCAATCAGTTCATAACCATCATCTTTGCGGCGCACCATAACTGGCTGGATAAGGCCCGAGGCCCTAATGGAAGCCGTCAATTCATTTAGTTCATCGATATCGAAATCTTTGCGCGGCTGATTGGGGTTGGGGGAGATCCTATCAATAGGAATGTCAATTAATTTATAAGTGCCGCCGACAGAGATGGGCTCTGATGGGCCCTCAGGAATCAGGGCGCTTAAACCTCTTCCCAAGACATTTTTTCTCATCTTTCCATAATCTCCTTGGCCAGAGATATATAATTCTCAGCGCCGGTTGAGAGTATATCGTACATTATGATCGGTTGCCCGAAACTGGGGGCTTCCGAAAGACGGACATTGCGATTGATGACAGTATCAAAAACTTTATCTGCAAGAAACTTCCGAGCCTCCTCAACAATCTGTCGAGAGAGGTTGAGACGGGAATCATACATCGTGAGCACAACGCCGGCGATTTGAAGGCTGGAATTAAGGCTTTTCTGTACTAGACGCACAGTGTTGATCAATTGTCCCAAACCCTCCAGAGCGTAGTATTCGCATTGAATCGGGATGAGGACCGAATCGGCGGCGGTTAAGGAATTTAAGGTCAGGAGGCCCAGCGATGGCGGGCAGTCGATGATAATATAGTCATATTCATTCTGAATTCGCTTCAGCATTGTCTGAAGGACTCGTTCACGCCCCGTACGATTTACCAGCTCGACTTCTGCGCCTACCAGACGGATATGCGAAGGGATCAGGAAAAGATTGGGCACCGTAGTGGCGCAAATCACATCGGTAATCCCGATGCCATCAACCAAGGCTTCGTAGATGCAGTTGCCGATTTTGTCTTTAGCAAAGCCAACACCACTGGTGGTGTTGGCTTGGGGGTCGATATCGATCAAGAGGGTTTTCTTTTCAGCCACCGCCAGGCATGCGGATAGGTTGATGGCGGTGGTGGTTTTTCCCACACCGCCTTTCTGATTGGCAATTGCAATAATCTCACCCATAACGACCCCATACGAACAAATTGTGCCCGCCCAAATTCCGTTAATAATCGAATTATATTAAGACAGATAGCGTGATTTTGCAAGGGAAAAGAATAAATGGCATCGATTTAGTCAATCCTTTCTTCTCGCCGGTCCTCATCCGCGAAGCAAACTTCAGCGATCGTCTGGGTGCCATATCCCGCCTAAAGCTGGGCAGTGGGTTCTATTCGTTGGATGTGGCGGCAACGGGGTCATCAGCCGGGCCCATATGATAACTCCCTCATCTGTCCTCAGACACGTCGGGGGACACCTTCTCCCGTTTAACGGGAGAAGGAACTTTTCGACGCTGTCAGGTCACCGCACCTGACAGTGAGTGCATTCCTTGTCATTCCGGACTCGATCCGGAATCCAGACAAATCTGGATGCCAGCCCCGCTTGAGGGCATGTTGAAAAACTTTTTTGGTAAATAACGGCATCCCGATTTCATCGGAATTGTCCCGCACCACTGCGAATCGCAGACAAGAATTTCTGCGCTACCAAGGGTAAATCTCGTAGGTCAAGACCTCCGTGTCTTGATAGATAATTTTAAGGAGTTAAGCCCCAAGTGGGCTTGACCTACACGACTGTCTAAGAGTGGTTTTACAAGGCCTCATCTGCGATCAATTTCATCCTTAACATATTCAACGCCCCGACAGCCGCCCGCATACGATTTACCTCCCGATCCGCCCCGAAAATATGCTGTTTGGACGACACCCCATCATCGGTCGCCATCCCAATCCAGGTCGTCCCCACCGGTTTTCCCTCACTCCCGCCGGTAGGACCGGCAATACCCGTAATCGAGAGGGCAAAATCGGCGTGAGTTATCTTTCTCGTTCCCAAGGCCATCGCTTCCGCTACTTCAGATGATACCGCGCCAAATTTCTCAATGAGCTCTGCCGGAACATTCAGTAATTCAATTTTGGACTCATTGCTATAGCTGACTACCCCGCCGAGGTAATAATCCGATGAACCCGGAATATCGGTCAGTATTTTCGAGAGAAGCCCTCCGGTGCACGATTCCGCTGTCGCCAATTTCACCTTCTTCTCCCTCAGTAAATTTCCCACCGCCTCTGACAAAGTAGCCTCCCCTTCGGCATAGATATATTTCTCTATTTGACCGCGGATTTTCGCTTCAAATTCCCTTATCTGCTTTTCGGCTTCGGAGCGGGGCGTATCCTTTACTGTCAGACGCAAATCCACGCCGCTGTATCCGGGCAGAAACGCTACCTTGACCGGCTCTTTGGGGCCAAGAAACTCTCTCACCTTTTCATATATGACCGACTCCACAATGCCTGATGTCCGGAGCTGCTTGAATGTAATGACTTTCCCACCGGGCGCAGGGGGCAGGAGCGGTTTCAACTGATGATTGAATAGATTTTCCATCTCGAATGGCACTCCGGGCAATGCCACAAACATAACCCCGCGTTCCTCAATCACTATTCCGGGCGCAGTGCCCCAATTATTCTGAAGGGGACGGCATCCTTGTGGAAGCAAGGCCTGTGATTGCGCCGCGGCCGGCATTTCCCGTTTCTGACGCGCATATCGTTCCCCAATAAATTTCAAGATATCATCATAAAGCACTAAATTGCGCTTGAACGCCCGGCATATCGCTTTCTTGGTGATATCATCATGAGTTGGTCCAAGCCCTCCGGTCGCAATCACCAATTTTGCCCGATGGCACAGCTTGATGATACTCTCTTCCACCGCCTCGATGACATCGCCAACCGTTTCCTTATATGCCGGCTCATACCCGATCGATATCAACCCTCGTGCTAAAAACGCCGAATTGGTATCGATAGTCTGTCCATAGAGAAGTTCATCACCGATAGTTAGAATCGCAGTTTTCATAAGCCACCCGCTAAATTTTGATAAAGGAATACAATAAGATGCATAACAGCCAGTCCATAAATTCCGGCAATAATATCATCGGCCATCACTCCCCATCCCAGGGGGATTCTCTCCGACCGCCTCGCCGGAAATGGTTTAACAATATCAAAAAATCTAAATGCCAAGAAAGCGATGGCGTAATAAATTGGATTTTGAGGCACCGCAATCAAAGTCACCAGCATCCCCGCAGTTTCATCGATCACAATCGGCCCGCCATCTTGGCCATAAATTTCTTCGGCGCGTTTTGAAACATAAACGCCGACCAAAAACACAATCGAGACTATTACAATCTGAATGGCTATCGACTGGGGTAATAGGAAATAAGCAAGAAGAACTGTGGCCAATGATCCCCAACTCCCGGGCGCCCACGGGAGATAGCCGGTAAAAAAGAATGTTGACACTAACGCAGTAAATGGCCGCTCCGAGGCCTTCACTTTCCCCGCCTCCACAGGATGCTTTCTCATCTTGTCATAAAGTTTTTTCACTTGGTCAAACTCTTCAACATAGCAAAACTCCTGATGATATAATCCAGCCCGGTCCACACTGTCAGCAACAACGTGATGAATATCATTACATCGAAATATGACTGCATTTTTGAGGTATCGAACAGCACAATATTATCCGCCAGCGAACCAAGGATGGCTTGTCCATTGATTACAATCAGCATAAAGACGATGACAACCATTTGTGACGCCGTCTTGGCTTGGGCCAAGAACGAGGGCATTATCACCTGGCCGCGATATGCCGCCAGCGACCGCAAACCGGTTATGAAGAGCTCCCGCCCCACTATGATCATCACCATCCAGGCTCGGGCATACCCGAGCGCCACAAAAGAAATAAAGGCCATTGAGGTCAGGATCTTGTCGGCCAATGGATCCATAAATTTGCCGAAATTGGTGGCGATACTATATTTTCGGGCCAGGTAGCCATCATAGAGGTCGGTCAGCGAGGCCACGGTGAAAACCACCAATGACAACACTCTGGCAATTCGGTTCTCGATAGTCAATAAAAACATAAATACGGGGCTGAGAATGATTCTGGAGATGGTTAGTTTATTTGGAAGGTTCATCTTTTGCGATCGCCTTAATTCCGCAATTTACTTTCAATCCCCCTCAGTGTCAAACTGTTTGTAATAGTGCTGGCAATATAGCAGGCACGCACGTAATGAATATTGAGCTAAGATTTCGAATAGCTCAAATTATAAAAATAAGCCCCAAAGCAACGTACAAAGATGTGATTCCATAAGCTCCCTCATCCTCCGACTCCTTCTCCCAATTAATGGGAGAAAAAGAGAAAGAAAAGAATTTTTTGAAGCGCTTTCTTTTTCATGGAAGCCCAGCTTCGTCAACACTCCCACTGATGGTTCCCATTGACCCTATAGAGATAGGCGGATTGGGAATAGACACCTCAATCCCCTCCCAATAGCATTTTCCTCAAATCCTCATAGTCCGATTTCCGAGCTCGACAGAGCTGATACCCAATCAGATTAATAATTATCATCAGAAGAAAACCTTCGATTGTCCCACCCAAGATATGATAGATAAATCCATACACCACCGGCGTGGCTGACATCACGTGGATAACCAGCATTATCTTGGTCGCCATCAAGAGCTGTGCTTTCATATCTACATTATCCCCGGTATTCTTGAATAAATTGCCAAATAGTTTTCTCTTCAGAAAAAAAGCTACTCCAACCTCAATTACCGAAACACCAACCAATATCCATTTCAACATATTCAAACTCTCGGCCGCCATAACGAAATCTGCGGTGAGAATGTTGTTTATAAATGCTCCCGCGGTGAGCAAAGCGGCTGGAACCATCAGGTTTATCACCAGCCCGAGATAATTAAGCTTCGACAATGTTTTGTCGAGAAGATTCCGTTTTTCAATTTCTTCCATACTAATATTCCTTCCCTCCGTTTCTGTCTCCACGGAGTCGGCTAAAGAATTCGGCCAGGATACTGCCGCACTCTTCAGCCAAGAAACCGCCCGTTATTTCAATCGTATGATTCAACCGCTTATCTGATGGAATTGAATATAGGGTCTCTGCCGCCCCAGCTTTTGGATCGTATGCCCCAAACACCAGCCTTGCCACTCTTGCCAGAACCAGCGCCCCGCAACACATCACGCATGGCTCCAGGGTCGCATATACTGTGCACGTTTCCAGACGGCGGCTTTCCAGGTGCCCCGCCGCCGCAGTTATGGCAATCATCTCCGCATGCGCGGTTGGGTCCTGAAGACTTTCGGTTTGGTTGAATCCTTTCCCGATTATCTTACCTTCAAATACTATTACACACCCAACCGGGACTTCCTCTAATTCTTCCGCCCTTTTCGCTTCCCGGAGGGCGGCTCTCATAAAATATTCATCATCCATTTCGCCCTACATCACATAATTTGGATACCACGTCAAACGATATAATCCTCGCCATCTACTGGGACGTGATTTTCCCGCTCTCAATATGGAATTTTGTCACATTACCGGTATATCCGTGTCCCTCAACCCCATGAGAGGAAGCCATAATCACCTGCCCCACCGATTCCGAAATCCCCAGGAGGTTGGCTGACCTCACCTCGTCAAGTTCACTCACGGCCTCATCTAGCAATAAGATCGGTTTCTCCCCCCTTACCTTTTCCAAATATTCCAGCGCCGCAAATTTCATCGCCAGCATCGCGCAACGTTGCTGGCCCCTCGATCCAAAATCCTTCAGAGATAGCTTATCCACCGTTATCTCGACATCGTCGCGATGGGGACCAATTATCGCTTGACGAATAGCTTTCTCGCGCTCAACAACTGCCCGCAATGCCTTACTTAAATCATCCCGTATATTTTCCTCTCGAACCTCCCCTCCACTGAATTGGTATCTGAAATCAATCTCTTCTGATTGGGCCAATTGCCGGTAAATCTGAGCTCCTCGCTTCCGCAGAAATGGAATAAAGGCCATCCTTCTTGCTAATAAATTCGCGCCATATTCGGCAAGCTGTCTATTCCAGGCCTCCAAATACTCTCCTAAGCGGCCATCCCCCTCCTTCAGAAGCGAATTTTTCTGCTTTAATGCTTTTTGATAATTTGTCAGAGAGAGAAAATAAGATGGGAAACAGTGCGAGAGCAAGGCATCCAGGAATTTGCGGCGATTATCCGGTGAACCCGCGGCTATGTCAATATCGATTGGGGCTACACTCACCACTGCCGAGATATCAAGCAGGCGGGATACCCTCTGAAGTCTGGCCCCGTCCACGTAAAGATGTTTTTTCCCGGCCTTATTAAAGCCAAACTCAATCTTCCGCTCACCCTCCCGACCATCCAAAACCCCAGCCACCCTCGCATAATCGCCGCCGCGGCCAATTAACAAAGACTCTTTGGCATTCCGAATTGAACGCCCGGTCATAAGATAAAAAACCGCCTCCAGAAAATTGGTCTTTCCAGAGGCGTTTAAACCAACGACTAAATTCAAATTATCGCCTAATTTTACCGAAGCATTGGCAATATTTCGAAATTTCTCAATCCTAAATGATTTTAAAATCAATTTTCACAATATTCTATTAATTATCTTATCCTTACTAATCCACAAGCCTTAAAGGCATTATCAGGAATAAATAATCTTCATTTTCCTCATAAGATTCCGCCTTAACGACTGCGGCGCTGGTAGCGTTTGTAAATTCCAACAATACCCGGGGTGTATCGACTTGTTTGACAATCTCCATAATATAATTAGAATTATATCCAATCTCCAAATCAGTCCCATTGTATTCGACTCCCAATTCATCATGTCCTTCAGCGCCAACATCGAAATTAGCCGCAGAAACCGATAACGAATTAGGTGAAAATCCCAGCTTCACCTGATGGGTAATATTATTCGAGACAATGGCCACCCTTCTAAGAAGCGAGTAAAAATCATCCCTATCAAACATCGCCTTCTTATCATTCTCCTTGGGAATCACCTGCTCAAAATTGGGATATGGCGGGTCAATGAGCCGTGTGGCCAGTACTGTGCCCTCAAAATGGAAAACAAGGCTATCGGCGCTGAATAATAGTCCTATATCCTTCTCCAAATCTCCATATAGTTTTACAAAATGCTCCAAAACCTTTGGTGAAACTATGATATCTTTTTCCAGCTTCTTAATGCCGGTCCCGCCGCAACTCATCTTAGCCAGGATATGACCATTGGTCGCCACCATAGTCAACACTTTATCGACCCCCCTCCATAATACGCCATTTAACGCTGGCCGTGCCTCTTCCTTCGACACTGCGAAAACACACTTCTTAATCATACGGCAGATAGTGCCACCGGGGACCGTTACTTCATTCGCAAAATCAAACTCGGGTATTCGAGGCAGACTATCCACAGGAACACCAGCCAATTTAAATACGCCCCGTTCCGACTTTAATTCCAACCTATTATCCACCATCGCCACCATCACCTGCCCAGCAGGCAATTCCCGGACCAGCTCAGCCAAAATCCTGCCGGGAACTGATAATTGCCCATGCCCAGTCGTTTCCGCCTCAGATTCACTTGTTATTGAAATTTCAAGGTCTGTCGCTTTCATTTTGATCTTATCCTTATGGACCTCAATCACAATGTTTGAAAGGCCCGGCATAGTCGAGCGAACCGGCGCAATATCCAATACCTTTTGAATAAGAGAATAGAACTTTTCTTTGGAAATATTAAATTTCATGTTTCTGCTCCAGCGCTAATAATCGGTTTAGCCGAGTGTATATTAGTAATTTATATATCAAAATACTAATAATAATAATGTGGAAATGTGTATGAACTCAAGTTATTTTTTAAAAAGATTCCATTGAGCATTGACTTATGATTTTTTTTTACACTTTGTGTCTGTTTAATTTGATGTGAATAGATCATTAGGTTATAAACTTCTCCACAATAAAAGCAATATCATAAATATAGCCACATTTTTTGCACTATCATATTAATATCTTTTCCACATTCTATATATAAAGTGAATTGATAATATCATCAATACGGGATTTATAGGCTTGGTCTTGTCCAGACCTCTCTTCAACCTGATTGATAGCATGGATTATCGTGGAATGGTCCCGCCCCCCAAAATTTGCCCCGATGGTCTTAAGTGAAGAGTCTGTAAGCTTCCGCGAAAGAAAAATGGCTATATTTCTGGCGTTCACCAACTCTTGTGTTTTTTTCTTAGCACTGAGCATATTTTCAGGGATATTCAGTGCTTTCGAAACCTTCTTCTGGATCATATCGATTGTCATTTGCTTCCTTAATTCTGGAATTGTGTCTTTCAATATTTTGACTGCGATGTCCAGGTTGATCGGATTCCCCGACAAAGAGGCAAACGCTATCAAACGAATCAAACATCCCTCCAACTCCCGAATATTATTGGTGATATGCTCCGCAATGTAAACCAGGACATTTTCAGGTATGTTAATTCCGTCCCCCTCGCTTTTTTTCTTTAATATCGCTATCCGGGTCTCCAAATCTGGGGGTTGAATATCTGTTACCAAGCCCCAGTTGAAACGTGATAAGAGGCGCTCCTCCAATCCCTTTATATCTTTTGGAGACCTGTCTGATGTAAGCACTATCTGCCGTCCTGTTTGATACAGCACGTTGAATGTGTGGAAAAACTGCACTTGAGTTGATTCTTTGCCAGTAAGAAACTGGATATCATCCAATAGGAGGATATCAACATTGCGGTAGAAATGCATAAAATCATTTGTGGATGATGAGGTTATCGAATTTATGAAATCCGATGTGAACTTCTCCGAAGTGATGTATAAGATCTTGATATTTGGATAGATATCTTTTACAAAATTCCCTATGGCCTGCGCCAGATGTGTTTTTCCTAATCCTGACCTACCATAAATGAAAAGAGGATTATATCTCGTCTTTCCCGGAGCTTCTGCTACTGCCATCGCCGCCGCATGCGCAAAACGATTCGATTCCCCCACCACAAAACTGTCAAATAAAAATCGCCCGCTTAAATTGGAGGCTTGGGCATATTTATCAATAATCTTTCGATCCTTATCCACATAGTTCGTCTTAATTGGTAATAGTACTTTCTCTTGCTCATCGCCTCCATCCGGCGAGATACAGAACTTTATCCCGAAGCTCTGGCCAGTCGTGGCTAGCAAAACCTCGGATATCAAATCAAAATAATGTTCCTCCAACCATTCCAGGACGAACTTGTTTGGCGCCGCAATGGTGAAAGTTTCTCCCTCCGCGCCAGCGCCTTTAGTCTGCGAGAACCAGGTCGTATAGCTCTGAGGCTTGACCCGTGACGAAATTATTTGAAGACAACTATCCCATACTGACTGACATTTACCGTCCATCATTACAAGCCACCATCATTGTAATTAATAACACCATATTCATTTCCGTAATTATCAGAATCCTTTGGTTATTTGTAAAGATTATCCACAGCCATCACCCGGCCTTTTTGGTCATAACCTTACATAGGATAAAGGGTTAGGAATATAAGTATAAAAATATCCACATTATTTACACAGGGAATTCGCCCATTATGTGTTCTCATAAATAGCGTCCCCTGATTCGCCTGTCAAGACCTATATCTTAAGAAAAATCGTCATTTCTTTAAGAATCAGACAAATTTGCGATTACAGCCACAGATTTATTTTGGCCTACTGACTTCATCTAACTTACATAATGATTTTATTTATTTTTTGGCAAATTCTAAGCGAACATCGTCGAATTTTTTGCAGGCCAACAGAATAGAGATTATCTCTTTTGCGGATAGACCCTGAACCGTTCCGATAACCGGCCGCTTCGCCGGCTAAAATAAATAAGTTTTGCTCCTCTATCTATAAATCCCGCAGAGAGCTTCGCACATTCCTGGAAACTTTTCACGGCCCGACACAATATAAAATCATAATCTATTACCTGGTTGCGAGCATATTCCTCAAGAGAAAGATTGATCACCTTAGCATTTTTCAATTCAAGCTTCGTGATGACAGACTGCAGGAAAAGACATTTCTTCGATGATTTCTCAATGAGATCCACGCACGCTTTGGCAAGAGCGATCGCCAATGGTATCCCCGGCAGACCTGCGCCGCTACCGACATCCAAGAGCTTGATGTCCTGTTTTTTGTTCCAATCCCATTCACTTACGAAATGATTAATGGCGGCAAGCACTTCCAATGAGTCAAAAATATGCAACTCAAAAACATGGTCGATATCAGCCCTTGATATCAAGTTCAGACTTTTCGAATAATGCTTCAAGGAGGAGATATACTCATCAATAAGCCCTAATTGTGCTTCAGTTAAGGCTAGGCCCCACTCTCTTGATCGTTGATGCAAAAGCGCGATATTTTTTCCGGTGAGGTTTGTCATAACAAAGCCCAAATTAAAAGGAACTTCTGCCGAAGTCGCAACATTTTAATTGATTAAAGAAGGTTCCGGTATTAACTTCAACCAGTGCTGAAGTAACCAATCGTCATATTCAAGCCCGATACCCGGGAACTTCCGCAACCCAATATTTCAGATTGAATATTATATTTTCTTCAAGGAGAAACTGATGCAAAAAGCCATAATGATTATCTTATTAATTTTGGTTGTTGCCTCCCCATCTACTGCCGGCAAACCTATCCACGATTTCACTCTTAAGGATTTCGATGGTACCCCCGTAACCTTGTCCAGCTTCAAAGGCAAACCGATCCTCTTAGATTTCTGGGCCTCCTGGTGTGGGCCCTGCCGCAAAGCTATGCCCTTCCTGGCTTCGCTTCACGAAAAATATGCCCAAGGGGGTTTTGTCCTTATCGGTGTGAACCTTGACAGTAAGGTGGATGTCCCCAAATTCAAGCAATTGCTCCAGACCTATAATGTTAAATATTCCAATGTGATAGCGTATGGCAGTGATGTAATGAACAGATATGGAGTAAGCGCTATGCCCACTACTGTTCTCATTAATCCCAATTTCGAGGAGGAACTCCGTTTCGTAGGTATGAGCCCTTCTGCGGAATCCCAGCTTGATTCCAGAATTAACAAAATGCTTTCCGGAACCAGCCAACCCTTGAATGTATGCTTGGGTTTCATTAAAATCGCCGGCGACAAATCGGATGCGGGATTAAGCGATAAGATCCGCGGCTTGGTCTCTCAATCGCTTAAATCATCCAAAACCAACCTACAGGTTACATATTCACTCCCCGGCGACGACCCAACCGGCAATTGCGACTTTGGCATTTCCGGTTCTTTCACTGCCGAATCGGGCAAAGGAAGGCTTACGGTTAATCTTATCGATAGCAAAACTGGCATGAAATTAAATTCCGTCTCCGAGTTTGGTAAAATGGAGGAGTTGGAGCCAATGGTCCAAAAGGTCGTTACCCAGCTTTCCCCCAGCCTTGTCAAGCAATAGCCACCTGGCAATACGCATATATCATATATCTTGTAAGAGACCCTTGGGGCAGGCAGAACCTGGCCGGAAGGACACATAATCGGGCTGGTTGAAAATGTAGTTTCCCACTCTCTTCAGCATGTTTTTCCTGGGAAAGGGAGTGTTGGAAAAGCTCGGCTACCCTTCTCTCCTTCTCCCATTAATTGGGAGAAGGAGTCGGAGGATGAGGGAGCTTATAGGGCCACACCCTCATCCTCCCCGCTTTGGGCGGGGCCACCTTCTCCCGCTTAACGGGAGAAGGTAAAGATCACTTTTCGAGATTCCTGGCTTTCTCA
>PFXJ01000010.1:0-10831 GCA_002791595.1 candidate division Zixibacteria bacterium CG_4_9_14_3_um_filter_46_8 | reverse complement strand
GTTAAGCAGCTTTTCTTTACCAAATATAGCTTTTCAACACTCCCATTGGGGAAGACCAGCGGAGTGGCATTTCAATATAGGGAAATTGATGAATGGGGCCTGGGCTTAAAATCATATAATTTACATAAAATATTGATTGACAAAGACAGGGAGAGATATTATACTGGTGAAAGTTAGTATAGAGTCCTTTTCTTCTGAATTGGCAATGCTAATTAACAGAATTATCAATGCATTCCAGTGCGTGGAAGTCTCGAACGCACTGACTTTCTTCATCAGCGCCTATTTCTGTCCAATTCAGGCAGGAAAGCATGTATCTGCGACTAATTTTCTCGTTGAAAAATTAGAGTGTTCTTCGACAAAAGCAACTTAAAACGGAGGAGGTGATAAGCGGTCATTGGATTTTCTAAACGGGTCGCCGTCTTTTCGAGGTTTGTTTCTTTGGAAGAACTGACGGCACAAAAATTTCAACAAAAACCTAACTTGAATGGAGGTTAGAATGAATCGCGTAATTATACTTATTATCGCGGTTAGTTTTATCGTGACGGGAATGGCATTTGCCAACCAGGACATTACCAAAGTAAAAATCAGCGATGCGATGAAGATCGAGAAGCCGGTTGATCTGAACCAACAATCGCAGGCGGTCCCTGTCCAGCAGATTCCTCTGCCGCAGGGCGCTATCGCTGTATCGCCCGGGACAGTGGTTGGAACTACTTGGTATGATTACCAGACCAACGGATCGACCGGGAATCGTGTGGCCAAGACCACTTGTGGAACCCATATGAGCTGGATGAATGCGGTTGGCGGTTATCCCGGGACAAGACACATCTATTACAACTTTAGGAATCCAGCCGGCGTCTTCACTTGGCCCGGAGTGGGCATGCAGGTGAACACCGGAGTAGGCGCCGGCTATACCACTCTCGACTACGGCGCAGGCGGCGTGGGAATGGTTGCCTATCACCAGGTCGCTTTAGGCGGCGTGAAACTGGCAGTTGATGCCAGTTGCGGTGCGGGGATATTCACCATCTACGATCCTGCCGATACAGTATTAGGTGTGGGACATCTTTGGCCTTATATCGCCTATGATAATGGTGGCCGTGTGCAATTAGTTGCTACCGAGAACGCCACAGGCGGTCAAAAAGTCGGTCATACCTTTTCAAACAACCCTGCTGTTTGGCCCCCCATGCAGGCTTTCAATAATGGCGACGATGTGATGGATGTAAGCCCGATGGTAACTGCTTCCTCCACCAACAACAAAGTGGCCCTGGTCTGGACTCGGCCGCGCCCAAATCCTCCTGTTGATCAGTATAACAACGACGTATGCTATCTTGAGTCAACTAATGGCACCACCTGGAATTATGCTACCTACACCAACATCACCAATTATCTGGCAACAGATACTATCCGTGCCTATACCGATGTTGATGCTGTGTATGACAAGAGCGGCAATCTGCATATTATTTGGAATACCCCATTTTATGATGAGGTAAATGGCACCGTCTCTGTGGATGCCTGCTTGTTGTGGCATTGGTCTGCCGCCACCGGTATCGATATGATCGCCAATGGTTGGTTTGCATCATTCCCGGGCGCCTGGAACCGTTCCATCAGCAAGATGAGCATCGGCGTGGATTCCTGCAACAACCTCTTTGCGGTCTGGACTCAATTTAATGCCACCGATGTTTCGGCTGGCGGCAGATCCAATGGCGATCTATTTATGAGCTACTCCTCCGATGGCGGGACTACGTGGTCAACTCCGGCAAATTTGACCAATTCGCAGACTCCAGGTTGTTTAGCCGGTAATTGCGATTCTGACCATTGGTCCTCGTTGGATGAGAAAGTTGATGACAATCTGCGCATCCTTTACATCAATGATAAGGATGCCGGCGGAATCCCTCAGACTGAAGGCTCCGGGACTGAGAACCCGGTAATGTATTTTGAATACCCGAATCCGCTCTGTCAGCCCCAGGGGGCGTGCTGTGATGTGAATATGGTTCCGGACACCTATCCGATCAATGTGCCTCCGGGCGGGTCGTTTGGTTTGACAGGATTCATAGCCAACCCAACTTCCGCTCCGATCGCCACCGATGTCTGGGTCGGTGTGAAGTATCTAACTTCATTCTTCCAGCTCTGGTATTTCGCCAATATTCCGCTTAATCCAGGTCAATTCCTAAGCGCTCATATGAATCAGGCGGTTCCGGGCTTTGCGCCGTTGGGCACATATACCTATATCGCCTACTGCGGTGATCGGCCGACCAACGTAAAGTGCGACTCTGCATTTTTCAGCTTCAGTGTAGTTGGCGGTCGCATCGAGGGTGGATATGATGCCTGGACTTTGGAAGGCGGCTTCGATGCAGGCAATACTCCGAACGAGTATGCTGCTGGCAGTTATCCGAACCCGTTTAATGCCACTACCACCATTACTTATGTAATACCGACTGCCGGAAATGTGAACCTTGCGGTTTATAATATTGCCGGTCAGAAAGTGGCGACCTTGGTGGATGGCTACAACGAAGCCGGACCGCATAGTGTTACTTGGGATGCCGCGAATTATTCCTCCGGTATATACTTCTACAAATTATCTGCCGGTGAGAAAGTATTCACTGAGCGGATGACGCTTTTGAAGTAATACTATCTTCTATTTTAAAACGGGCGGTGATTTACCGCCCGTTTTTCTTTTTGATGAAATAATTTTTTGGGGGAAAATGTTAGGGGCGGCGGATGTGTGCATGACAGACGGATATAAAGTGTGCTTGGCAGACCTCCTGGTCTGCCTTAATGGGTGGCAATCGAGGACGTCTGCCGCTCACAATATCTGCGCTACCAGAAACATAGTAGGTTGGAGGCTTGCCCCCGAACTGGACGCCAATGGCGTCCATAAATTATTCGATTGCAGGGGTCAAGTCGAAGCTCCCGATTAATCGGGGACCCCTGCCTACCCACTTCAAAAACTTCTTCTCATTCTCTCCTTCTCCCATTAATTGGGAGAAGGAGTCGGAGGATGAGGGAGCTTATGGGGTTACACCCTTGTATATTGCTTTGGGATTTACTTTTTATATTATCTTTTCCGGGGGTTTTTTAATTCTAGCAAGATCGTTAATCTGGTTCCGAATTTGTTTCAAAGCAAGATGAATCATAAAGCGGATTTTCGCTTGTTGGAGAGATGAAAACTATCTTTTTTGCCGCGAATCTGAGGGTTGATTCTCGCCGAATCGTCTTTCGACATCATCCATAACCGCTTCACCCGTGGACTTAATATATTTTTCGTCCTCTTTTCTGGCAACCTCGATTTCATTTTGGTTAAAGGGCACAAGGATATTACGGACCTTGACGACAAAAGATGGATTGGACGGGTGGATGAGAGTGGTGTAATCATAAAGTTTGGGGATTACCTTGGTAATGGGGGGGGCTAAAACCGATTCATCAACATTGGTGTTCAATTTTGCGAAGAGCGGCATAAAAAGGAATATCATAAAAATGACGCCGAGGACGAAAACGCCCTTCAATGCGCCAACCAAGCCGCCGCCGAGTTTATCGGTCTTTTGAAGCGAAGTTGGGCTGACCATTTTGTAAAGGGCGATTCCCATCAATTTTTCGAGGACAAATACGATAACCAGCAGGCCCACAAAGCTTACAATGAACATTAAATGCAAGGGGATAGTAAGGATGCCGGATATTTTGTCTGAAAACCAATCCGAATAATTGATAGCCACGATGAGCCCGATGACGATTGCGGATAAAGAGATGAGTTCTCTAAACAATCCTCTTCGGATGCCATTTCCAATGGCAACCAAAAGGACAATAATGACAAAGAGGTCCACCCAATTCATATTCCCCTCCTTCAGGCGGTGGAAAGTTTACTGGCGACAATTTCCTTGACAATTGCTCCATCGGCTTGCCCTCGGACGCGTTCCATAACAGCTTTCATGGCTTTGCCAAGGTCCTCACTGGAGCGGGCGCCGATTTCGATAAGGACTGCATCTATAACCTTCGCCAACTCCGATTCTGTAAGTTTTCGGGGAAGGTAGCGTCTCAGGACATTCAACTGGCCGGATTCCTTTTCGGCCAAATCCTGCCTTCCGCCTTTCGCGAACTGATCTCTGGCATCAGTCCATTTATTTTCTATGGAAACGAAAAGGGCGAGGAGATCCTTATCGTCAAGCTCAACGCCCTTCTTTATTCTGAGATAGCCGATATCAGACTTGATGAGCCGGAGGGCATCAACTGCCACTTTATCGCGGCTTTTCATCGCATCCTTTAAATCGGAAACAATCTTATCGGCAATGCTCATTTATTAATTGCTTATCATTTTGTGTGTTTTGCGTTTCGCCGCATTCAACTTCCGTTTTCTACGATCGCAAGGTTTTTCGAAATGCTGATGCTTTTTAATATCAGTCATCAACCCCGATTTTTCACAAGCTTTCGTAAATCTGCGCAAGGCTCTTTCAAAGCTTTCTTCATCTCTAACCCGCACAGAGGTCATCAATAAATCAACTCCTTTCAATACCGAAATAGGTTATAATCCGTAGTGCTTCCTAAAATAGGGAGCATCGGGGATTAAGTAAATAACTTATTATCATAATAATAGCATCGATTTACTGATTTGTCAAGACAATTGAGGCAATTACTATGTATTTTCAATTAGACAGGGATCAAAGAGGGGATTGGAAATCAGGCGCGATTTAAGTATTTATTCGGGATTGCCTTGGTGATTGGAATTGTTATCAACGTTAACTGATGGTTGAATGAAGAGATAGCGCTTTATCTTCTTAGTGGAGGTTTTGGTGAATTCATCTTCTCGCATTTTGAATGATTTTACTCGTTTGTAGTCGGCGATATCGGCGCATAGACGGTTGATTTCAATTTTGATGATGGAGTTAAGTTCATCTTCAGAGAATTCTTTGCCGCGTTGCTCCGCTTGCTGTTCCAAAAATTCATAATCGGGGACAACAACGGCTTCGACCGAATCCACAAGCTGTTTATCGGAGTCGGAACCGGTGCGGCCCATAACGAGCGCTTCGGCAATATATGGGCTCTTAATCAAGAGGGTCTCTATTTCTTCGGGGTAGATGTTCTTGCCGGCGCGGGTCACGATCAGGTTTTTTACGCGGCCTACGATATAAAAGTATTTTTCATTATCCATATATCCGGAATCGCCGGTATGGAGCCAACCATCGTCGCTTAGTACCTGCCGCGTGGCGTCTTGATTCTGATAGTAACCTTTCATCACCATAGGGCCCTTGGCGAGAATTTCTCCGACGCCGTTGTTGTCCGGTCGGTCGATTTTCAGGATGGCGCCGGTGATGGCGATGCCGATGGAGGCGTGGATCGGTTTGCTCGGGGGATTTAAGGTTAAGACCGGCGATGTTTCGGTTAATCCATAGCCCTGAATGAATTTGATTCCCAAATGTTCAAAGCCCTGGCCGACTTCCGGAGGAAGCGGTGCGCCGCCGGAGACGAATAAACGCAACGAAGACAGACCAGCCTTTTCCCGAAGCCCCTTGAACACCATACCGCCGGCGTTGTAGCCCAGCGATTTTCTGATGAATTTCACCGCGCCCATGCTGGTGCTGAATATGATCCTGGTGGAGATGGGTTTCTTTTCGATAGCCCGCAGGAGGCCGGAATACATTTTTTCGAAGAGCAGTGGCACGCCTAACATTATAGTGCAATGGTTTTCGCTGATATCCTCAAGGAGCTCTTTTGATTTGAGGGAACGGGCGTAGGTAATGCTGGCGCCGCCGGTCAACGGAGTAAGGAAGCCGCAGGTGCATTCGAAAGCATGATGAATCGGCAGAACTGAAAGGAAATTATCCGTTGTATAAAAAGTTATAAGGTCCAGAATGGCTTTGATATCGGAAAGGATATTATGATGGGTAAGCATAACCCCCTTGGATTGCCCGGTGGTGCCGGAAGTGAATAACAGCGCCACAGTATCGTTGATATCGCCATCATACCATTTGATCGAAATTTTCGAACCGGCATGTTTTAGGTCGTTGTAGGTGATAATCGGCAACGGGGAGTCACCGGGTATTTCGGTTTCACCATTCATACTAACCAGGAATTCCAGCTTTTTGGCGCTTATCTCACCGCTGATAAAATCGGGCAGGAATTTGCTGGAAGTAACCACAGACTTTGCGCCGGATTCGCGCAAGATGTGGCGGATTTCGGTCGGCTTCAAAAGAGCATCGAGAGGGACAGTGATCCCGCCGATTTTCAGGATGGCAAAATAGGCTATTCCCCATTCGGGACGGTTTTCTGAGAGTATGCCGACGCGATCGCCGGGCTTGATACCTTGAGCGGATAATCCGGCGGCGACCCCATTTACTTCTTCGAGCAATTGCCGGTAAGTAATGGATTTGAAAGCGCCATTGCGAAAAGCGCGCATGGCGAAAAGGTCTCCATAAAGGCGGACGCTTCGTTCCAGCATTTGAGGAATTGTGAGGCTAAGGATTTCGGAGATGGTTATGAGACCGGGGTTTGCCGATGGTTTAGTAGAAACGGTATTGATCATTAGAAGCATTAAAGCAAAATAAAAGTTCGGATGTCAAGCTTTTTGAGCAGGAATTTGCGGTGCGGAATAGGGGGATGTTTTTGGGGGGGATGCCGCCGATCATTCCGGCGGGATTTATTTTCTATAAGCTGACGGCGGGTGACGAAGTGATGACTAAGAGGATGATGCTGGTGAAGTGATATATGGGAAATGCTGTCGATACCATCCCCAAGTGCATTGCAAGACTGGAACTCACATGCCCCACAAATGGTGGGACTTGAGCATTGGCCACAAGGGGTGCTGGGTGCGGTCGCACAATAGCACCCGGAAACCATGAATTATTCTAAGCTTCAGAACCTCCTAAATACGTATTTCAGCTTGAGAAACTGTGTATCCAGAAATCTGAGTTCCAATTGGTATTACGCCATCCTTACCCTTCATTAGTAAGGCCAATATACAGCACAAAATTGTTACCACTATAGAAGAAGTTACCTTGCTTGCACCTTCAGCAGTAAATACCGCATTCATGATTGGAATATTTGAACCATCAACAGCTTGTACAGAATTAACCGAAATCGTTATTGAGCCTGGAGATCCAACAGAGCCGGCCTTCTTGCTACTCAGTACCGAAACATCACATAAAGCTCCCGCCCGAATCAGTACATTACCACCTACCACAACATCATTGGTAACTGATGCGTTTACTTTAGAACCCGCCAAAAAAGTTTTCGAAGTTACTTCTTGATTAATTCGAACGGTGATTGGGGTGCCCGCTGGGAGGGTCGAGGCGTATAATTGCGGCATCGCATAATTTGGCCCGACGAATAATAAACCGGTGCTGCATAGCAAAAGACAAACCGTGATTTTAAAGATAAGAGACTCTTGCGGATTTGAGAATTTCATTTGATAGTCCTCCATTCTCATTTAGTACCGAATTTTTTTTAGATATTGTTTCTTATGAAAATCATTATGTCTCTTGCATGCCCAATAGGAACCGTAAATACTTCCACTATACCAGCCCACCGCCAAAAAGCCAGATAGATATCCGATTCCGTCAATGTCTTTGTCAAAAGCTCTATAGGTAGCCCAACTCGTTAGAGAGATCACAATAAAGGAGGAAATAGCGGTTTTATAATGCCCCGAGTAACAATATCCTAATCCCGGTATTACCCCTAATAAAGTGCCAAGATTCTGATTTAAAAATCTCTGGTCAGCTGCTTCATTGGTATAATATCTATATCTGCTTGCTGTCAAGTATAGTGCATCGCCTGACGGAATTCCGTCCCAATAGTCATCTGCTCTCTTTAGCTCCCATTTGTGCGCAGCTGAACATCCCAAAAGAAAAAGCCCTCTAGATCGATGCTCGCCCTTCAGAATCCTATCATCGTTTAATATTGCTATGCTCTCATCATAAGATCCGGAATGCATCTGTATTAGGGCGTATGTAACATATAATTCGGGCAGAACTTCCCCCTGCTTATTCTGAATTGCTGCGAGACACCATTTTATACCCTTATCATATCGTTCGGTCATGAGATAGCACTTTGCTATTTTGTTGTATAGTCCCGCAACCAGAATGGCATTTTCATTTTCTGAAAGATATAACTTTTTTAAATACTCGTAATTTGCGAAATCATAAAATCCATTTCTAAATAGCCAATCTGCAAACTCTTCGTTTTCTTGAGAATAGCTATTAGAATTACTGAATATCAATAGAACCAGTAGTATTATTCCCCAATGAGTGTTTCTTGGTGTCGGGGTAATCCTCATACGCATTATTCCCATTATAAAATTCAATGTCGTAATATTTTAGATCGTGACTACAGCGATGAAGCCTATCGATAGTTTTCAGAGCGCCGATAAAGAAACCATATTTTTCCACAGCTTCTATCCCATAATTCGAACAAGTAGGGGCCATAGGGCAAGTTTGATCATCTATATCAGCTATGAATAACTGGTGGAATTTGAAAAGGGAAATCAATGATTTGTCGAGAAAATCGAGTTCATCAATGTCATATTTGATGGGCTCCGACTCAGGGCTGACTTCGATCGAGGCAGAATCGGCCACTAAAACATTTCCACCGGCGCCATGAGCTTTAAATCCCGAAGACATAGTGAGGACCAGAAAAATGGATAATATTTTAGAAATGCTCTCCATATATGTCTACCTTTTTATTGTAAGTATAGATATAGACTAGACGGCCGTTTCTGTCAAGTCTTATTTCAATTAAATCCAAGAAAAAGACTAAACATATTATGCTGCTGCCAGTTCTGTCGAATAAGAGAAAGTAGTTCAAGTAGGTCAATACCCTTGCGGTCTTGACATTAATGCTTTCCCCGATTTAGAGGACACAATAATTAGGTTAACATATTTTCTTTTCATAAGGGGCAGGTCTTGCCCCCGACTGCCTATCTATCCCTCCCAAACGCGAGATAATACCGAAAACTCCCCATCATCAGCGCCATTCCGATAGCGTAATATGGTGAGATAAGGAATTTCTTAGGAAAATGCGAATGCCTGATTGCTATCCCCATTGCCATCATAATCAATATCATCAAATAGCTTTTCCATGCCTGAAATGCAAATATGCAAATCCTCGGTTTAAGCTCCCTTATCCGCCCGATATTCCTGACCGCCAATTTTTCGAAACCAAAATGATAAATCAAAAATGCCCCCATTGCGCCCAAGAATATGTGAATATATAGAGTTAGGCCGGTGAGGCCCGCCAACCAACCGGTCGCATAAATGCAAAGCAAAGCCCCAACAGCATTCCAAAGAATGCCGGAAATTAAGATCAACACCCTGCGGCTGACCGCCGGTTCATAACTTCTTATGTCTAACGCCATTCCTGCCACCAACTCGCGACTAACCGGCCATCAGGGTAGCCATTATGGCGGAATTTTGGTACATATTCTCGAAAGTAACATGTTCGTTGGGACTATGCGCTACTTCGTCGATCTTGGAATAAACCGCCACCGGATACCCCTGCCGACGGAAAAACGATGCCACTGTGCCGCCGCCAATTCCATACACTTTCGGCTCAATTTTCAACACGCTGTTGATAGCTCCCTTTAATCTATCCACAATTTCACATTTCTCCGGCGTTGATGGAGGGGCGATTACAGATTGTTTGGGAGAAATTTCCACTTTGACCCCATACTTTTCCACAATCTTATCCACATTCTTGTGGATAAATGCCATAACATCATCGACATTATAATCCGGCAGGATGCGACAATCGAAATAGAAAATATCGTCTCCGGGAATCGTATTGATATTCTCAACATTGGCTTCTTTTTTGGTCGGTTCGAATGTTGAAGTTTCCGGACAGAACAATGGGTTTTTATTGGGAAATCGGCGATTCAATTCATCAAGAAGGACAATCAATTCCGCGCCGGCTTTCATCGCATTTATTCCCAAGCTCGGACGTGAGGCATGGCACTGCCTCCCTTTGACCTGAAATTTCAGCCACATTATTGATTTTTCGGCAATCTCGATATAAACTCCATCAGGAGTGCCGGAATCAGGCACCATTACCAAGTCGCCTGGTTTGAATAAGCCCGATGTTTTAAGCATATAATCCAAGCCATATATCGAGCCCGTTTCCTCATCAGCCACAAATAGAAGTCCGATATTGCAAAATGGGGAGATATTTTTCTCCTTCAAGTATTGAATGCCGAAAAGCGACATTATTATCCCGATATGATTATCTTCCACTCCTCTTCCTACCAGACAGTCTGCTTCCACCTTAAGCTCAAATGGATCGCCGTGCCAGAGAGACCGCTCGCCCACCGGCACCACATCAAGGTGTGAGAGGACCCATAAGGTCTTATTTCGGTCTTTCCCAGTCACTATGGCCGCCAGATTGGGACGCACCTTCTTGGAGACCCTCTCATCCGGGCAGTCATATTCCTGAATGTCATTTAAGCCAAACTCCCCTAAAATCTTGATCATTTCTCTTGATTTAAGATATTCACCGTCGCCGCCATTATCCGGTCCAAGCGCAGGGATTGCCACCAGCCGCCTTTGAACATCAATCATTCTGTCGAGATATCTCTCAAAATCCTTTGCTTCTATATGCATCGATTTCTCCTTCCAAAATCATATTATTGTTTAATATACTGCAATATATTCGCGTTCCCCGAACTCTGCAACAAATCTTTGCCTTTGGTTACATCCAGAACTGTAATTCCTCTTTCGACTTGTGAGCCTCTGGCTTAGAGGGGGGGCCGCTTCGGTCGCGGTCGGGGTGTGTTCTCTTATGGGAAGACACACCCCGTCTCCCCGATTGCATCGGGAATCCACCCCTCTCAAAAGGCTTGTTGAAAAAGCCAGGAAACTCA
>PFXJ01000006.1:1589-12409 GCA_002791595.1 candidate division Zixibacteria bacterium CG_4_9_14_3_um_filter_46_8 | reverse complement strand
TGGGGTTCGCCAAACTTACTGACTTAAGCGACTGGAAGCTCTCTGCAGTTTTCAAGTTCTTTTAGAGGTGAAAGTTATGAGAAAATTGATAAGTAAAAATACCCTTATGTTCATCTTGATGGCAGTGATGATGACCGTCATATTGGTTGTGTCCTGCTCCCGCAAGGATAATCCGCTATCGTTCGATCCGAATAATTCGAATGGCACCGCCGCAACTAACCTGATGGGTCCGGGTGACATAGTAATCAGCCCAGCATTTGGATCCAAATTAACGGCCTTGGATATGCCGATATACATCACTTTCGACCGCTACCTGAATCCATCTTCAGTTAATTCAACTACAATCACGATTAAGAGAATTACAAACACATCAGAGATTCCGGTGGAGATAGAGATACAATATATGTCCGGCCCCCACCTGGCCAAAATCACGCCTTCAGATTTTGAATTTGAAGATAATTCCGCATTCATTTTGACCTTGACCAATGGCATAGAAGATCCATCAGGAGCCCCATTTGATGGCAATGGCAATGGAGTTGCGGACAGCGTCCAATACGATGTGTACCGCAGTACATTTTACACGGGAACAGGAAACGCCAACTTGCCCGATATTATTTCGCCGCTAATCGATGTCAATTCCATTCATCCTGCCGAAGAAGCTTCTGTGCTGGAGATGGATTCATCTCAATTCTGGATAACAGTCGGATTTACAGCCAGCGATATCGACACATCGCTTTTGACTAACAGTACTATCCGAATCTATGATTTGGGTGAAACCAATACCGGAGCCACTGATACCGCATACGTACCCAATCTCCTTGCCGTGGCGCTGAAGTCGGGCAATTCTGTCACCTATCGGCTTCGGTCAGCGGCTGATACTACCAAATTATTTCGTGGGAATCGTTACCAGATAGAATTTATTGCCTCTGCGATTACAGATACTTCGGGCAATCCCTTGCTTTGGGGAAATGAAGTCAATGATGGATCCATCGCCAGTTATAATTTCGGTTTCATAATGGAGCCTTTTGCTGGAGAAGATATCACCCCGCCCGACGTGGCTAATTTCTACTCTTCTTATATTGGCGAGAGTTGGTTGGCTACCATCATATTCAATGAAAATACTTTGATGGATACGACAACCTTCAACAATTTCAACATCTCATTCTATGATTCCAACAAGACGCGCCTTGATGGTTATTACTTGAAGGAAATCCAGGACAACTGGGTTGTATTCTATCCCAGGCTCCGTTCGGTGATGCCAACATATTATTTTGTGGCCACAGCAGTTGCCGACACTGCTGGAAATATGCTTGACGGAAATAATAACGGTATTGGCGGAGAACCAGAAGATTGCGAAACCAATCTCCCCCCTGGACCATAAAATTTCATGGGTCGGAAATGAAATAGGCTTTCTCATTCAGAGAGGACCTGTTTCATTTTAATGATATTTAATTTATAGTATTCTCTTGATAATTCTCTAATGTTTATGATATTATTAAGCCTATAATTCTCTAAAGGAAAGGAGTAGCTTCTTGATGAGAATTGGCAGTCAAAACCTTAAACCGTATTACCAAACAAGGAAGTAAAATGAAAAGAAAGCTAACGATTACCACATTCATCGCGCTGATGATAATGACAGTCTCGGCCTATTCTGCAGAGACATCACTGAAAGGCACAATTTTCGCCAACTGGATGATGGACCTAAGCGAAGGGGCGGATAACTATAACGCCTTTATGATCGAACGCGCCTACCTGGGAGCGGAATCGAAATTATCCGACTATACCAGCGCCAGGATCACTTTTGATATCAGGCCGGAGAGATTCAGCACATCATCCGCCAAAGTGGTTGATTCCGGCGGTGATACTTTGACCATACCGTCAATGTCCGCCTATAGCGGATATCCAGTGGTTCTGAAATATGCTTATGTCGATTGGAAGGTTAAACCAGTTGCGCAGTATCTCAAAATCCGTTTGGGGTTGCAGCCTACCGCATATCTTGATTATATGAGCAACATTTGGATGCGTCGATACCTGGCGAAGAACATAACCGATGAGAATGGCTGGACTTCTACTTCTGACCTCGGGGTTTCATTTATCGGGGCTCTTGGCCAGCAAGGAAAACTTGGAGAAGTCGGTCTGTCCGTCTTAAATGGCACCAAATACAGCGATTTCGTGGACAAGAATAAGAACAAGGACTTTAACCTGTTCGCCAGAATAGTCCCGCTCTACAATAACGAGGACTTAGATCAGACGGCACTGTTTGCCCAAATCTATACTGGCACCCAAAATAAGACCATTGTTGCCCCTGATGAAGCATCCGACTGGAAGAGGACAATCACCTCTTTTGGCGGAAAGCTCGCTTATCAGAAAATAGTGGATTTTTGTTTCGATATGAATTTCCATACATTGGGTCAAGGCTCCGGCAATGATGACCTGAAACAAAGAGGTCTGTCCTTCTGGGGAGGCCTTTATTTGAATGCATTAGCTCCTTCATCTTCCCTTTTCAAAACATTGATTCTATTCGGCCGTGCGGACACTTACGATCCGAACACGGACGCAGATGATGATGGCAATTCCATGATATTGGCTGGAGTTGAATGCGCGCCAATTAAGGGTGTGAGAGCGGCCATTGGTTATAAAAATACCAGCTACCAGGCATCAGGCGTTGATCCACTGAAATCAATGTTTATTAATACCGAAATCAAATTCTAAAAGCGCGATTAGACAGTCGCGGGAGGTCAAATGAGGAAGTTCATAATATTAGCATTCACTTTGGCATTGTTCAATATTTCCAATGCCGGCAATATTACCATTAAGGGATCAGACACTCTGGTCCGTTTGGGTCAACGCTGGGCTGAGGAATATATGAAGATTCATCCGGAGGTTGTCATCCAGGTCTCAGGAGGAGGCTCCGGCACCGGAATTGCCGCCCTAATCAATGGCACTACTGACGTCTGCGAATCCTCCCGCGATATGAAACCGAAGGAATACCAGGATGCCAAGGCCAAGAACGTGAATCCATACAGAGTGGCGGTGGCGCTGGATGGAATCGCAGTCTTCATGAATGAAGCCAATCCAATACAGGAGCTGACTATTGCGCAATTAAAGGGAATCTATACCGGTTCCATCACCAACTGGAAGGAAGTCGGAGGCCCATCGCATAGCATACTGCTTTATGGACGTGAGAATAATTCCGGCACTTATTCATACTTTAAGGAACATGTGCTGAAAAATGAGGACTATGCCGAAGCCACTCAGACTCTTCCCGGAACCGCCGCGGTTGTCAATGCGGTTTCCAAAGATAAATATGGGATCGGCTACGGCGGCGTCGCCTGGGCAAAGGGTGTCAAGTTCCTTGGAGTGAAAACTGATACGGAATCTCTATCTGTGATGCCCTCAATCGAGGCAGTTGTCAATGGCAGCTACCCGATCTCGCGAGAGCTATATTGGTTTTTCAACGGCGCCCCGAAAGGAGAATTGAAAAACTTGCTGAATTGGACGCTATCGCCGGAAGGTCAAAAAATTGCGGAGGAATCTGATTACGTCCCTCTGCCAAAAGAATTGGCTGTGAAAAATCAAGTCCCATAAACCCTTATTCTCCCAATGTTTAATGAACCGCGGGTGGGGATAACAGTCCCCACCCCAATCTACCCGATGAGATCGCATTGCCCAAATCCCAGATAACATCGGCGATGAAATTTGCTGAAGGCTGGTCGAACGCTTCCGAGGATTTTAGAAAATATTATCAGTCTTCCCTACTTGCCGAATTGCTGGCTCTATCAGCATCTGCTGACCGCAAAAGAATTTGACAAAGCGGTCTCCCACTTAATGTTGGCTGATATACGGCAAGGAACCTCGCGGAAAATCAACCGCCTGAGTAAACCAGGAAATTTGCATTCATATTTTCCATAACTGAACTTGACTATATATCCGTATTGTCTTAATTTACGTTAAGATATGAGAGCGTTTCTACAACTCCGAAATCCGAAGCGTCCATCTAAAAGCATTTTAGGGAGTCATAATGTTTAGACGGTTATTGCCAAAGGAGAATAGCTTCTTCGATTTCTTCGAGCAACACAGCAAACTGTCAATTGAAGCTTGCAGAGAATTAAATGAACTTGCCTCAAAACCCGCAGAACTGGAGAGCCGGGCCAACCGCATCAAGGCGATTGAGCATGAGGCTGACGATATCACGCATAAGTGTTTAGATGTCCTTCATCGCACTTTCATCACCCCCATCGATCGGGCCGACATTCATCGCCTGATGAAGCGCCTGGATGACATTATCGACTCGGTGGATTCGGCCGCCGGTCGCATGAATCTCTACGAGATGACCGATATGCGGCTCGAATTGAAGCAATTCACCGCCTTACTGGTCAAAGCCACGACTGAAGTGGATAGCGCCATTCACAATCTACGCAATCTCAACAAGGCCGGCGATATTATTCAAGAGTGTTGCACCGAAGTCTATGAAACCGAAAAAGCCGGCGACCAAATCTTGCGCTTAGCCCTGGCGCGCCTTTTCAAAGAAGAAAAGAACTCGGTTCTTGTCATCAAATGGAAAGAGATCTTCGAGCGCATGGAAAAGGCCACGGATCGATGTGAGGAAGTGGCCAATATCATCGAGGGAATAGTAATCGAGGCCTCCTGAGATGTCCCCCATCATGCTCGTCATTATCATGACCGTGGCGGTGGCCCTTCTTTTTGACGTTATCAATGGATTTCATGACGCGGCCAATTCGATCGCCACGGTAGTTTCGACCAGGGTGCTGAGCCCGCGGGTGGCAGTCTGGTGGGCGGCTTTTTTCAATTTTGTCGCTATGTTTATTTTTGCGCCCAGCGTGGCTGACACCATCTCCAAGATAGTGAAGATCGACGGCCATGACACAGTGTATGTATATGTGGTATTGGCCGGCCTTATTGGCGCAATTATATGGGATCTGATTACCTGGCGGATGGGTTTACCGACCAGTTCGTCGCACGCCCTTATTGGTGGAGTGGCGGGAGCTGGCCTGGCATACAAGGGACTGGATGTCATCCGATGGTCGAGCATTTGGAAAACAGTCAAATTCATTCCCTCGGCCCCGCTAATCGGTCTTGTTTTTGGTTTTTCTATGATGCTAATTGTTTACTGGATCTTCCGCCGATGGAGGCCTCATGATGTCGATCGTCTCTTCCGCAAGGGACAATTGCTCTCAGCCGCGCTTTACTCCTTGGGCCACGGCGGCAACGATGCCCAGAAAACCATGGGGATCATAATGGCCCTGCTGGTCGCAGGAGGCATCATGAAACCCGATACCAAGCTCTCCCTCGCACATCTTAATACATTGTGGATCATCCTATCTTGTCATTTAGCCATGGGCTTGGGAACAGCGTTTGGCGGCTGGAGAATCGTAAAGACGATGGGTCAGAAGATCACCAAGCTCAAACCGGTTGGGGGATTTTGCGCCGAATCCGCGGGAGCTGCCACCCTGTTCATGGCCACGCACATGGGCATTCCCGTTTCAACAACCCACACGATCACCGGGGCCATCATAGGTGTTGGGGCAACATCCAGGCTCTCAGGAATCAAGTGGGGTGTGGCCAGTAGGATAGTGTGGGTATGGATTTTCACTATTCCCGTCACCGGGTTCATATCTGCAGGATTTTTCTATCTGATTCAATTCGCACGCACCGGTTTTTAGGACCATATCGTCAGGTAAAGAGGCGCAATGATGAAATTGACCGCCTTTGAGAGCCGCAGGCTTAAAATTCAAAACCCTTCGTCAAATATTTATTTGACAGGGGGTCACAAAATTGGTAGCGCTACGGGGAATCGAACCCCGGTTTGATGGCTGAGAACCACCCGTCCTAGGCCACTAGACGATAGCGCCTTTAGATTTTCAATATATCAATCCATTCTATCAAACTGCAAAAGAAAATTAGGAGATCTGCCCATTAGTCTTTATGAAATGCCATTGCTTTAAGATTTAGAAACTGCTGACTTCTCAATGCTTGCCAGAATTTCCAGTTCGTCTTTAACTTCTTCCATCAATGGCCTTAAAGTCGTCTCCGAAAAATCGAATTTGATATTTGCCGCTCCGAATAGCTCAGGTAGTGGTTTGCTCCCTCCCAAAGCCAATCCCCCGCGATAGTCCACGATAGCCTTTTTCAAGTCGCTTCGTGAATTTCTCCAGACCTGCAAAGCTCCCATCTGCGCAATTCCGTATTCGATGAAATAAAATGGCACTTCGAAAATATGAAGAATCCTTTGCCAGAGTATATTTTGTGTATTCTCATAGCCGCTATAATCAATATCGCCGCCGAATCGTTTCAATAGGAGCAACCATTGTTCGGTGCGTTCTTTTCTGGTGTGAAATGGATGTGAGTAAATCCAGTGCTGGAAAGCATCGATCATAGCCACCATCGGAAATAGACTCACTAATTGTTCGAGATGCCTTTTGCGGGAACGAGCATTTTCAGCCGCAGAATAGAATTCGTTCAGGTAGTTGGAGGCGATCAACTCCATGCTCATCGAAGCCACTTCGCAAAATTCCATAGGCCCGTGGCGATAGTGGATTAAAGGTTCTTCCCTGGCTTCGAACAAATGAAATGCATGCCCACCCTCATGCAGCAAAGTATAAATATCCCTATCCAACCCCACCGCATTCATAAAAATGAACGGAAGACGGACTTCCTGCAACCCAACTTGATAGCCCCCTGGAGCTTTCCCTTTGCGGCTGTCGAGATCCAATAAGCCATTCTCAATCATTTTGGAGAATTCAGTCCCCAACTGGCCGTCCACCTGATTGAATATTCTCTGACAGCCGGAATGCAGTTCCGCTGATTGGGAAAATGGCTTAAGAGGCGGGCGATTATAAATATCAACCCTCAGATCCCATGGACGGAGAGTTTCAAGTCCGAGCACAGTCTTTCTTTCATCAAGGATTCTGTTATATACAGGAAGGACAACTTTCTCAACAGCATCATGGAATTTAAGGCAGTCGCCGGAAGTGTAATCAAATCGTCCCAATTCCCTGAAGCGATAATCGGTGAAGCAACTGAAACCGGCATTCTGGGCTACTTGATGGCGCAACCCGGTCATTTTGTCGAAAAGCTCATCGAGTTTCTCAGCATCCGGCAACCTTCTTCCCGATGATGCTTCCCAAGCCTGCTTGCGAATGGCTCGGTCCTGATTCTCTTGAAACACTTCCATTTGCTGCATCGTCTGTTCTTTTCCCTGGAATTCGACCGTCATAGCTCCCTGAATGCTTTGATACTCCTGAGACAGCTTAGCAATCTCTGTCTCTAACGGGACATTCTCCTCCCGAAAAATCTCATGGGAATTTCGGGTGTCCCTGATGAGCACTAGATATCTATCCTTATCGAGACTGGCCAGGTTGGAGTCTTTGAGCAACTTATGATCAAGCTTATTTCCCCAGACTTTTATCTGCGGTTCAATCTTTTCCAGAAAATGCAGGTATTCCTTTCTAATGTTCTCATCATCTGTTGAGCAGGTCATCGCAACATAGCGTCGAGCCCCTTCTTCACTCAGGACACTATTAAGCTCGCTCTGGTCAATCAGCCATTCCTCCAAATCATTTGCCGTTGCGATTATCCTTTGATGCAAATCTTTGTAAAGCGGCTCAATGGAATCCCAATCAGCCAAATCAATATTTATAGGCACGAATTCTCTTGGAAATTCGTTTGACGGTCTTCGAAGATCCGCTAATTTATTATTAGAAACCGGATTCATTTATAATATCCTCTGAAAATTGCATTTATAGATAGATTTATGAATTACCCTATGCATCAAGGATGATATTATCGATCAACCTGACTTTCCCCAATCTGACCGCCAATGAAATAAGGATCTTACCCCCAGGTTTGCGGACGGGGAGCAACGAGTCCCATTGATTGAAGCTGACATAGTCAATCCGCTTTAGGCCATAATTACTAAGGACATCAATAATTCTTCTCCTAATCCTTCCAAAATCGGAGACACCTGATTTGATAAGAGCTACGCCTTCAACCAGAGCGCAATAGATTCCAGCAGCTTCTTTTAGTTGAGGGGGAGTTAGATACTGATGCCTTGAAGAGAGTGCCAGCCCTCTCTTATCTCTTACGGTTGGACAGCGCACAATCTTTATCGGATAATTCAATTCCCGGACCATAGTGTTTATGACGGCAAGTTGCTGGGCGTCCTTTTGTCCGAAATAAGCAGAATCAGGCTGGATAATATTAAATAATTTAGCCACAATAGTGGTAACGCCCCGAAAATGAGTTGGCCGAATTGCGCCCTCAAGTATTTCGGTTATCTTCTCCAGAATTACATAACTTGAATAATCTTTGGGATACATAGTTTGAACTGAAGGAGTGAAAACCAAATCAACGCCCTCATTATGCGCAAGCCTTAAATCACTCTTCAAGTCCCTTGGATAAATATCGAAGTCCTCAGCAGGAGAAAATTGGGCTGGATTAACAAAAATGCTAAGCACCACATAATCACATTCTCTTCTGGCTTTTCTGATAAGGCTAAGATGGCCATCATGGAGCGATCCCATCGTTGGGACGAGGCCTATCTCTTTGGATCCGCTTTTCTGTTCCTTAACTAAGTTCCGGACCCTTACAATGGAGCCAGTTCTAATCATCAGCTATAGCTTTCGGTTTCAGATGGGAATTCACCATTACGGACATCGCTTTTGAAACTCCGGACAGCCTTCTCAATGACATTCGCCAGATTTTCATAATGTCTCACATATTTGGGCAAAAAATTTTTATAGAAGCCAAGCATATCGTAAATAACCAGTACTTGCCCATCGCAATCAGAACCGGCGCCGATACCGATCGTAGGGATCTGGACATTTTGCGTAATTTCCTTTCCCAAAATTGAAGGGATTGATTCGAGGACAATCGAAAAGCAACCGGCGTCTTCCAGCGATTTCGCCGACTCCAACAAATATTGCCGCACTTCTGGCTTCCGTCCTCTGACCACATAACCGCCAAAGCGATGCACCGATTGTGGGGTCAACCCAATGTGGCCCATCACCGGAATACCCGCATCGATTATTTTTCTGATTGCCGGTATCATCTCAATTCCCCCCTCCACCTTGACACAGTCGGCGCCCGCCTCTTTGAGAAATCTTCCGGCATTTCTTGCGGCCTCATTAGCATCTGCCTGAAATGACATAAATGGCATATCGCCGATTAGCATAGCCCGTTTCAACCCGCGCTTCACGATAGCAGTATGGTAGATCATCTGATCCATCGTTGCGGATAGGTTATTTTCACAGCCGCAGAAAACCGTATTAAGGGTATCGCCAACCAAAACCATTTCAATCCCGACTTTATCAACAATCAGTGCGGTAGGATAATCATACGCTGTCAGGACCGAGATCTTGATGCCCGCTTTCTTAAATTTCTTGATATTCCTGACGTTTATTTTTTCGATTTTGTCGGGCTCGAACTCTGCCATTGTATTCCATCTCTCCTAAGAAATCAAATATCGTCTTCCCTGAAAAGGTTCCGAGATATTTTCTATCAACATTTCAAAGTGAGCGCGATTATCCACAAAGTTAAAATTGTTGGAATCGACAATCAATAATGGAGAAGAATCATAATGCAAGAAAAACCTGTTATATTCCTCATTCAAACCAATAATATACTCTCTGTCGATGTTACGTTCAAAATGACGTCCTCTCCTCCGAATTCGACCCATCAGCACTTCATTATCAGCGGCAAGATATATCACCAGATCCGGCTTGGCGAGGTTCTCGCCAAGCTGTGGAGCGATCCTCTGATAAAGCGCATATTCCCGATCATCTAAATTTAGTCGAGCGAAAATACCATCTTTTTCGAACATATAATCACAGACAGTTTGATGGTGGAAAAGGTCTATATAAGATAATTTCTGGAGCTGACGGAACCTGCTGACCAGGAAAAACATCTGAACCTGGAAAGCATAGCGCTCCGGATCCTGATAGAAATCTTCCAGGAAAGGATTGGTTTCTACTTCCTCTATTATCAGTTGCATCTGAAATCGCTTGGCCAGGGCCGTGGCAAGAGTAGTTTTGCCTACCCCGATTACCCCCTCAATCGCAATGTAGGATGTGGAGATCAAGAATTCTGTCCCTCGTAAAGTTCGATCTTCTGATTTAGAAGATACGTGGTGTATAACTCGGAATAGCTTTCGTTCGATAACGGGCAGCATAATCCTGGTTCGATATCCAGAAGGGGTCTGATCATAAATGCTCTGCTTTTCATCCGTTGATGAGGAATTTTGAGATCTGGCAGATCGACCGTCTGCCTTCCGAACAATAATATATCTACATCAATTATTCGCGGAGATGTCCTCCCTTTGAACATGCGTCCCATTGAGACTTCCAGATGCTCGCACTCCAGAAGCAGCTTTGCCGGAGTTAAATCGGTCTCAATCCTCACTGCGCAATTCAGATAGGGTGGGTGATCTTTAGCTTCAATCGGTGCGGTTTCGTAAATGGGCGAAGTTGCACTAACCTTTGTCAATCTCAGTAACCTAATCAACTCGATTGCTTTCAAGATATGGTCATATCGATTTCCCAGATTAGATCCCAGGCTCAAAAATGCTTTCTCCATCTTTCTATCTCTGCCTCGTCACCCTGACCTCAATATGATCCATAGAAGCCTCAAATGGAGGCCGCTTCCGCAGATGGACCTGCACCTCCGCCGATTTTTCGAAATCCTTCAAGATAGATTCGGCGATAACGGCGGCAGCGTTTTCCACCAATTTGTAGGATCCACCTTGGAATGACCTCCTCACATGTTCATATAAAATGGTATAATCTATCGCAGGGAACTCATTA
>PFXJ01000006.1:240-1573 GCA_002791595.1 candidate division Zixibacteria bacterium CG_4_9_14_3_um_filter_46_8 | reverse complement strand
TCTCGACCCGCCAAAATACTTCTACATCGATCTCGAATTGCGCGCCTACCAACTGCTCTTCCGCCGACACACCACAATGGCCAAAAAGCTTTATATTCTCAAGTCTAAGGCTATCCATTTCTGATCTCACGGATCCGTTTGTTAATAATTGCTTTACCGGTTCTTATGGGATGCAATGATTTCCCGATGCGTTTGGCGGCATCTGCGATTTCCGCTTCCGAGGCGGTCAATGAAAATCGGACATATCCTTCGCCATTCCCACCGAATATGATTCCTGGCAAACACATTATTCCAGCCCTTCTGAGTAAAACCCGGGTCAAATCTATGGAGCTTTTCCGTCTTGGATGGGATGCCCAAAGAAATGGGGTTCCCTTGTATGGATAAATCCGCCAATGAAGTTTTTGCAATTCATATGCCAGTATTTCCGCATTGATGCCGATTTTCTCACCGGTGGCTTTCGACACAGGCTCGAAATAGTCAATTGCAGTTTCGATCAATTTTAGGATGTATAGTGGGATTCCATTTGACAGGGCGAAATTCATTTCCCTTAGAATAGCAATCGCATCAGGGGAGCCGGCGGCAATCTCCAGCATTCCCCGAGGTAAGCCAAATCCCAAATTGAATCCGAATGATTCAATCGCAACTTTCCTCGCCGCCGGACTTTGTAATATGGATGGGTGGAAGTAGGACTTCCGATGGACACCTGCGAATCCTCGCCGATGACAAATGAGGTAATCGCCTTTGGAAGCGGCCTTAACCTGGGCCTCAAAGAAGCTAAAATCAGCTACCGCACCGGTGGGATTATGAGGATAGTTCAAGAATTTTAGTTTCAGTTTCCCCACACGCTCCTCATCGACCAACTCATGCGTCGGCAAATAATCAGTGCGTTCGGAAATCGGCACTGGCACAATTATGGCCGATGAAAGGGTTGCGGCCCTATGGAAAATCGGATCCGATGGATCACAAAGCGCCACTCTGTCACCCGTATTGACAATACCAAGGCACAAAAGAATTTCGGTCGGTACTCCAGCCGTCATAATCACGATTGAGGGATGAGAATGAAAATTAACATTAAATTGCTGATAATAAAATGCAGATACCTTGGTCAAGGCCGATCTCAACTCCTCTTCGCTTGCCAATTTCATCGAAGCAGGATTTGCATAAACCGCGGCGACCTCGCTGAAAAAATCAGGATAAATGAAGCATTCATAGCGAATGCTCCCCAGGTCAATCATTTCCTGATCCTTAAGCTTCGGAAGTCGAAAGGTACCGGGCAATCGTGAAAAAAATGGGCTGGTGGTTTTGTATAGCCGTTCAGCCTTGTCGATTATTA
>PFXJ01000006.1:0-212 GCA_002791595.1 candidate division Zixibacteria bacterium CG_4_9_14_3_um_filter_46_8 | reverse complement strand
TAAAGCCTGGGCTACTGCATAGGTGTGGGCATGCGACATGGAAATTAGGATAGTTCCAGAGCCGATTAGTTCTCGAATTCGTCCTCCCAACTTGACTGACGGTTGCCCGCTTCTATCATTAACGACTTCAATGGAAGTCCACTTTATCCCCCGGCCTAGACCGCTCCCCAACGCTTTAAGGACCGCCTCTTTGTTTAAGGACCGCCTCTTTG
>PFXJ01000096.1:6004-12516 GCA_002791595.1 candidate division Zixibacteria bacterium CG_4_9_14_3_um_filter_46_8 | reverse complement strand
TAACCCTCAATTTTTCGAAAACAAGAAAAATGTCAAGCCACAGGTGAGCTTGACCTACGAACTTACTGCCCGGCACAAAATCAAATGTCGGGGGCAAGCCCCACGAACTACTTCAACACTTAGAGGAATGTCAAGCCCCAAGTAGGCTTGACCTACGGAACTTTTCTACGGATGAATAAAAAGGGCGGGCACGGAGGCCCACCCCTACGATGAATTATGGATGCCCCACCCCCGCCTGAAGCGGGGTGGATTTTGATTTGTGTGTGCAAGGCAAACCTCCTGGTCTGCCCCGGAAGCATGGGAGGGGGGATATTTTTGCGGGTTTAACCCTTCAATGATGACCGCGAATGTGCACTATCGAAACCCAAAATTAATTTTGCAAATGATTTTTCTTGACAGGTGATACTGCCGCTCCAAGTATATTGATTTACCCCTTGCTTTTGGGCATGGGAAATATTATGTATAATATGATTGAAATAGCATCTGGCGACGTTGCACCAAAAAATAATTAGATGGGTATTCCGGCGATGATAATGCAGCACGTAAAATCACCTAGAGGGGAATGGAGCGGCTTATGCGAATTCTACACGGGATCTTCTCCACTTTCATCTTGTTCGGCAAGAGCTGTATCTACTGCCAAGATGCCGGCCCTAATTGTTGATAGCCATCATTCCGACAGGAACACACCTGGTCCAGCACGAGAAATGGCTTGGTTGTCGAGAGGACATTCCTTCTTAATAATGTCCTTTGGGGAGGTATCATAACAAACTTAAATGTGAGAATCCTCGATACTTTTAAGCATCACCTGAAGCAAGAAATTCCCGCCGGATTTTTCGGAGGGGCTCTGGGAGGTGGAATCGAGGCCTTGTATCTGGCAATCAATTACGGGTATCTTCGGACCACCTTATTCAGCGCGGGAATATTTTATTATTCACTTCTGGGAGCAACGGTTTGCGCATTATTCTCGCTGGTGGTTTCACTTATTCTAATTCCATGGCGCAAGGATCGGGAATTAAGGGATTCGGGGCCGATTTATTTCGCCGCTACAACCACTTATTTATTATTGCCAACAATAGCGGAATTCATTTTCAAACGAATAGTCAACGCTTCGCCAAAATCATTTGTCGGAATGATGATAATTACCTTTTCAATCTTCATGATTTGGAGCATAACCTTCGGCTTGCATTGGAGTTTTAAGGCGCTTTCCAAGTCTTTATTAGGTTGGAAATGGCGGCAAACCGCATTTATAGGCTATTTATTGGCTCTGGTGCTCACCGCCATAGGATGGGTACTGATCCCGCCACCGAAAGACGATTCCCAACCGATTGATCCAGTATATGCTACGTTGTCGGGAGAAAAGCCGAATATAATACTCATCGTCATTGATGCTCTACGCCAAGACTGGCTCTCGCCATACGGAGATAAGATTATTGCGACTCCTAATATTCAGAGATTTGCCGATAAAAGTGTGCTATTTACAAATGCCTTTTCCAATTGCTCCTGGACGAAACCATCCTTTGCCAGCATATTCACCTCGCTGTATCCGACACAGCATAATGTAACCACGGGCAGGGATAAGCTGAACCCGAAAATAGTTACATTGGCGGAAACTCTTCGGAAAATGGGATACTATACTATCGGCTATTATAATAATCCGCATCTCAGAACAAGCGTAAGCAACTTCAATTTGGGCTTCAACCACTATGAGTATTTAATTCCCAATACTCTCTACCCAATGGATCAGGAAGCCCCAAAACTTCGTTACTCAAATTTTCTTAATTCGATAGCAAGGCGCATAGTCAGCAAAGAGCGAGTTGTAAGCAATTTTTATCAGGATGCAGCAACCACCAGCCAGACCCTTATCGACTGGTTATCCCATAATGGCGAGAAGAGATTTTTCTTGTTTGTTCACTATATGGATCCACATGAGCCCTATTTCGAACGACCCCTTACCGGCCGCGTGGTCAAGATTCCCAAAATATTTTTCTCAACCAAAAAACTTGAAAGAGTTTCCAAGGCCTATCGAGGAGAAATCGAATTTGTGGATGAGTCCTTAGGCAAACTATTCGACTATCTTGAAGAGAGCGGAATCCAGAACAATACTCTGGTGATATTGACCGCAGACCATGGCGAGGAGTTTTATGATCATGGCGGCTGGTCGCATGGGAAAACCCTCTTTAATGAGGTAATTCGAGTGCCCTTCATTGTCAAACTGCCCCACTCGGAGCGAGCGGGGGCGGTTGATTCTTCGCTGGTACAATTGATAGATGTCGCTCCAACGGCAGTCAGGTTCGTGGGAGGTGAAATTCCGTCGGAATGGGAAGGCAAAGATATTTTTTCGGGGGATAAAACAATCTGGAGCTTATCTGTTCTTGGAAACGGCAGAAGTCTTCGCAACTTGGCCGAGAATCTATATCTGGCAGATGAGGAGATCCAGGGCTCCGGGTCGCCAACCCACTATTACCTAATCAAAGACGATCCCAAAGAGATGCTCAATTTAGCCGCAGATCCCGCCTATTTTATACGAATATCCGAGCTTAGGGACACCTTGAGATTTTTGGAAAGTAGGCTAGCAACAAAATCGGTCAAGCCGATCGAAGCCGAAATTCAACAAAGCACCAAGGATCGGCTGAAAGCCTTAGGATATGCGGAGTAGCAAGCTTTTCGCCGGCTCCTGGGGCTGATTCATCGCAATATTTGACCCAATTTCCCACCTTGACAAGTCAAACCTATTATGGTATTTTGATTTAGGTAACGGGGTCTTGACCCCTGCAAATTGATGTCGTGTTGGACGCCGTTGACCCCCGTCCCGATTTCATCGGGAGGATCAAATCTCCGACCTACTCATCAATTCCGAGCCGTTTGCGGGTGAAAGGAATCAAGCCCCCGGCATTGATTATACCCCGAATCGATTCCGGCAGTGGGGGGATATCAAAAGTGTCTTTTCCGGTGATGATTTTCCCATTGAGAAGGTCAACCTCGATATCGTCCCCCGACTCGAGCGCATCAACTGCTTTGGCGCAGGTGATGGGAGGAAGGCCAAAATTCAGGCAATTGCGAAAATAAAGGCGCGAAAATGATTTAGCGATAATTGCCCCAACCCCAATATATTTCAGGCAGGATGCCGCCTGTTCACGGGATGACCCGCATCCGAAATTAGTGCCCCCGATGACCACATCGCCCGGTTTGACTTTGTTCACAAATTCGGGATCGAGGTCTTCCATAGAGTGTTTCGCAATTTCCTGCGGATCGGTGATTGTATATGTATATTTGCCGGGGAAAATGACATCAGTATTGATATTATTTCCGTATTTAAATACCTTGCCTTTGATTGTTGACATCTTGGCTCCTCCAATATCCCAATAAAATCTATACTCTCGAAGCAATTTTAGTCATTTAGAATCTTATAAAAATTCCCTCGGATCGCTGATTTGGCCTTTGACCGCAGAAGCCGCCACGGTTGCCGGTGAAGCCAGATAAACTTGCGCGTCACGGCTTCCCATCCTGCCTTTGAAATTGCGATTCGCAGTCGAGATAACGACTTCATCAGGCGCGGGGATACCCTGATGAGCGCCCAAGCATGGTCCGCATCCGGAATTGGTGATGACACCGCCGGCTTCAAGAATTGTGCTTATATATCCCGCCTTCAAAGAATCCAAGTAAACCTGGGTCGATGCCGGAATGCAAATCAATCGGCAATCAGGATGAACCTTCCGCCCTTTCAGAATCAAAGCGAATACTTTCCAATCAACCAGCCTCGAACCATTACAGGTCCCCAGAAATGCCTGGTTGATTTTGGTTCCGACTACTTCCTCAACCGACTTGACATTATCAACTGCATGCGGGCAAGCCACTTGAGGGGGAAGATTCGAGATATCAAGATCAATATCCTGAACATAGTTGGCATCAGAATCGGAATAAACCGGCTGATAGGATTTATTTGATCTCAGGGAAAGATATGAGAAAGTTCTTTCATCTGGCTTCACATACCCGATCTTTGCCCCCATCTCAACAGACAAATTGGTAAATACCACCCGGTAATCCATGGAAATGGAATCAATATATGGACCCGAAAACTCGATTGAGCGATAGATAGCACCATCCGCGCCGACTTGCCCTACCACGAATAGAGCCACATCCTTCGCAAAAGTGGTTTTGGGCGGCATTCCTAACAAGATAACTCTCATCGATTCCGGAACTCTCAGCCAGATTTTGCCGGTCGCCATTATGACCGCCATTTCTGATCGGCTTATTCCTGTGGAGAACGCCCCAAAAGCGCCCAGATGAGTCGTGTGGGAATCACTGCCCACAATCACAGTCCCGGGCCGCGCCAATCCCAACTCCGCGATTACCTGATGGCAGATGCCGGCATTTATGTCATAGAATTTCTTAATCCCCTGTTTCTTCACAAATTCACGAACGATCTTATGGTTTTGAGCATATTTCTCGGTTGCAGCCGGAGAGCAATGATCGAGTATTACTATATGAATGTCCGGATCAAAGACTTTGTCCACACCAATTTCGTAGAATGTTTTTGAAATGGCTGATGTATTGTCATGAGACATGGCCAGGTCTGGTGTTATCTCCACAATTTCACCCGGGATCACTTTCTTCCCAGCCTTTGCCGATAATATTTTCTCTGCAAATGTCAATCCCATATTTTCCTCAAACTATCTTTTCATTACAAAGGAAAAAGATATGAAAACAATGCCCAGAGTCAACAGTTAAAATCGGCGCCGAATTATTACTCTCCATCGATTGAGAAGAGTCTAATCGTCATATTATCGATTTTGGGCGCTTAGTATCTCCGCTTTTTGGGCGATTTTCAATCTGTTGTTGCTATCACAGATATGAGTGGGCATATTAGAATCCGGTTAATCGCACCTATATTGAGGATATTCGATGAAAATAAACGGGACCATTATCGTAATTCCATCACTCATTTCGGTTCTGGCGGGGCTCTTGGCCTGCGGCGGCCCAAAATATTCGGATACTTATGACAGAATTATGGCGCAAAAAGTGATGCGCATCGGCACCGATGCCACCTATCCGCCATTTGAAACCATGAATGTCGAATCGGGGGAATTGGTGGGCTTCGATATCGATCTTATGACTTCGATATGCAATCAGCTTGGGGTAAAACCGGATTTCATAGTAACTCCATTTGACGGCATCATCCCCGGTCTCTTGGACGACAAGTATGATATCATTATTTCATCAATGACCATCACTCCCAAACGGGCGGAGAAAGTGGCATTTACGAATCCGTATTATTGGGCAAGCCAGACTATTGCCGTTCGTATGAATGAGGAAAACATCAAGAGAAAAGAAGATCTCTACGGACGCCGCCTTGGCGCGCAATTGGGGACTACCGGCGAGATGCTCGCCAAGAGGATTCCGAATGCGGAAGTATTTTCCTTTGACAATATCGGAGCGGCATTCATTGACCTCGCCAATGGGAAAGTGGATGCGGTCATCAATGACAAGCCAACATCGGAGAAAATTATCGCCATCCGCGGTGATGCTAAAATCGTTGGCGATCCGCTGACCAGCGAGCAATACGGGATGGCCGTTCGAAAGGAAGACCTCCGGCTATTAGACAAGATTAACAGCGTTTTAGCTGAATTGGAATCGTCGGGGGCGGCAGAACGCATTAGCGAGAAGTGGTTCAAATAGCCGCACGAAGGATGCCGCATTGCAGATTGACAAATGATCTGATAGACTCTATCATTAGGTCAAGCGTCGAATAGACTGGGTTGTTTGGGTAGGCAGTCCCGATTTTATCGGGATGAGCTACCCGGTTAGTTTGAAATGGTCCGGTTTAGAAATTATGCGATTTACTTTCCCAGTGAAGCATGAGGTATGATATGAGTAAAAAATAATTGTTAGTGAGGGAAATCGAGCAGGTTCCAGAGCTTTTCCTGGATGAATTATGGGATTTCATCCAATTTCTGAAAACAAAGATGGTAAGAGAGAAGATTGAGATCGCTGTCGCCAGCGAATCCTCTCTGAAAAAAGATTGGCTGAAACCGGAGGAGGATGAAGCGTGGCAAGATTTGTAAAGGGAGACGTCGTTGTTATTCCTTTTCCCTTTTCTGATTTGACTCAATCTAAGAGGATACCTGCAATTGTGATTGCGGTATTAGACGGAGACGATCTGATCCTTTGCCAAATCACGAGTCAAAAGATTAAGATAGCTATGCCGTGGCGATTAGTGATGATGATTTCGGAACCGGTGGTCTAAAACAGCCAAGCAATGTAAGGCCCAACCGCATATTTACGGCGGACAGCCGCATCATCCTATACCGTATTGGGTCTTTGAAAGAACCGAAACTTAACGAGATTATCGGAAAAGTGCTGGAGATCATTCAGAAATAGGTGTTAGAAATCGCAGACAAGAATGTCTGCGCTACCCCGCGCTTCGCGGGGTAGGCGTCCCGACTAAATCGGGATTGTCCAGCATTTTGACCGCGGGTGTCTGAATTCCCAGCACCCGCATTTGCTGTAGCATT
>PFXJ01000096.1:0-5976 GCA_002791595.1 candidate division Zixibacteria bacterium CG_4_9_14_3_um_filter_46_8 | reverse complement strand
CACGCCGCATATTTCCATTTAATGCAAAAAAACGGGAGGACACTATGTTTATAAGGTTGCTGGCTCTTATTCTTTTTATCATCATTATTCCATTGGCTTTGTTGGAGAATGCAAGCGCCCAGCCCACCATCGCGATAATGGATTTCACAGGCAGGGGGGTAACCCAGGATGATGCGGCGGCGCTGACGGATAGGTTGCGGACAGAGTTGGTCGAGACCGGGAAGTGGAGAGTGGTCGAAAGGGAGATGATGAACGCATTGTTGGCTGAGCATGCGTTCAGCATGACCGGATGCGTTGAGGACAAATGTATCGTTGCCGCCGGTCAGGTTATTGGTGCCGCCCAGATGGTTGCCGGAAGTATCAGTAAGGTTGGAAGCGTTTATTCCGTTGCCGCCCGCGTGGTTGATGTGGAAACCGGAGAGATAATTGAAACAGCCACCTATGATCACGAGGGCGATATTGGCGGGCTTTTAAAAACCGGGATGCGGGTTGTTGCCGGCAAACTGGCAAATATCGATGCCAGAGAGCAACCCTTAGAATCGGGCACAAGTTCCAAGCAGCAATCGACATTGCCAGCAGAAATGGTCTATGTCGAAGGTGGCAGTTTTATGATGGGAAGTAATGATGGAGAGAATGATGAGAAACCGGTTCATCAGGTTACTCTCGACGGATTTTATGTAGGTAAGTATGAAGTGACAGTAGACCAATTTCAGCAATTCGTGTCCGCCACTGGTTACAGAACCGATGCCGAAAAAGGCGGTGGGGCTAGGGTATGGACGGGTGACATATGGACTGGTATCAAGTGGGAACAGAAAAAGGATGCTAATTGGCGAAATCCTTATTTTCAGCAGACCGATAACTCACCAGTGACTTGCGTAAGCTGGAATGATGCCGTTACATTTTGTAACTGGAAAAGCGATTGGGAAGGATTGACTCGTGCTTATCGAATCAACGGAAGTGATGTAACCTGCAATTTTGAAGCGAATGGCTATCGTCTGCCGACCGAGGCGGAATGGGAATATGCGGCACGGGGAGGAAGCAGGTCGCAGGGGTATAAGTACAGCGGCGGCAATAATCTTGATGAGGTTGGCTGGTATCGGGATAACAGTAACATAGCTCAGTCTGTTGGTTTAAAGAAACCTAATGAACTCGGATGCTACGATATGAGTGGGAGTGTTTGGGAATGGTGCTGGGATTGGTTTGGAAAATATTCGGCAGTTTCCACCACTGACTTGCATGGCCCTAATAGTGGCAAGGACCGGGTCAGTCGCGGCGGCGGATGGTACGGTGCCGCTCTCGGCGCGCGCGTCGCCAATCGGAACAGCTGCGATAGGAGTTACAGTAACTGCACTATCGGTTTCCGTCTCTGCAGGACGGCGAAATAGGCAATGCTCTGGGCCGAAATGAAGACACACCCCGTCTTCCCCGACTTTGTTGGGGAATCCACCCCTCTGGAGAGGGGAATGATGTGGGGAGTCCCCTCTTGAGAGGGGATTCAGGGGTGTGTTAAAATCATGATTATATAATGAAACGACAGATAATCTATTACAATCCAAAGTTAAAGGAATCAGCAAGGAAACTGCGTAAAAATGGCACTTTGTCTGAAGTTTTGCTATGGCAGCATCTTAAAGGAAAACAGATGAGGGGTTTTGATTTTCACCGCCAGAAGCCAATCGATCAATTCATTGTGGATTTCTATTGTAGCGAGCTTATGTTAGCCATAGAAATTGATGGAGTCACACATGATTTCAACCTTCCGAATGATATTGAGAGGCGGGAGCGCTTGGAATCATTTGGAGTTCAATTTCTCAGATTCACGGATAATGATGTGAAGCAGAATCTGGAAGGGGTCCTATTGGCAATCGAAAGCTGGATTGATGAACACACACCGTCCCGTTAGATAGGGACACCCGATGAAGAGGGAAACACACCCTGGCCTTCGGCCCCCCCTCTCGAGAGGGGACTAAAATAAATTCCCCTCTTGAGAGGGGATTCAGGGGTGTGTTAAATTAATGGCGAAAGCGCACCCCACGCCCAAGGCGTGGCCACCTCTCTGGAGAGGGGAGTACTTGAGAAGCCCGAAATGGCAATAGATATTCACAAATATTAATTAGCAAGAGTGATTCAATGAACAAGAAAGAAAATCTCAATAGACTTATGCAGACAACGCATAGTGGGGTGAAACGATTGATCGAGGATATCACCGATGAGGAATCGATGTTGCGCGGAAATCAACTCAATCACATCCGCTGGTTGACCGGGCATCTGATATATTCAGCCGGATTGACTCTGGAGTGTCTTGGTGAAAAAGGCGCTGTGCCAAATGACATAAGCAAGCTATTTTCCAGAGGATCTGATATTTCCGATGATCCTCAACTTTACCCTTCGATGTCCGAGTTGAGGAAGATGCTATATTCGCTTTATGACCGGATCCATAAAGTTCTCGATGCTTTGGCTGATGAGGACCTGGACAAAAAAATATCACTCCGTCCGGGATGGGAGACAACTCCAATGGATGGGTCTCTGTTTTTCTGCGCCCCCGAGTTTTATCATGCCGGGCAAATGGCGACGGTGCGAAGGATATTGGGCCGGGAGAGGAGTTTCGGATAATTGATGTCCCAGTAGGTCGCGTTCCGAATCCAAACGGAGTTTGAGTGTGAAACCCGACATACCAGTCTGTGAGTTGGGTAAGTCGGCGGGCTTGCCCCCGACAAGAACACACCCCATCCCGACAAGTCGGGACACCCCTCTCGATAGGGGAATAAATGTATGAGACCCCGCATTTTAATGCGGGGAGGTTCACGAACAAGAATAACGATGGGTTTCAACCCATCCCTCAAATAGAAAAACCAGACATGACAACTAATATGCAAATCAAATAATTAGGAGTTTCAATGAAGATAATGAATGGCATAATCCCGCTCGTGATGGTGGTGGTAATATTTCCAGTTGCCCACGCGGGAATTATTCATGTCCCTGCAGAACAGGCGACGATTCAGGAAGGTATCTCCGCCGCAAGCATTGGCGACACGGTCTTGGTGGCAGAAGGCCAATATTTCGAAAATATCAATTTCCGTGGGAAAAATATAACGGTCGCGAGTATGTATATAATGGATAGCGATACCGCCCATATCAGGAATACTATCATCGATGGCAGCAATCCATCAAATCCCGATACCGCGAGTTGTGTTATAATTTCTTCAGGTGAGGATTCCACGGCTCTCCTGCAGGGTTTCACCTTGACCGGCGGAACCGGCACCAAGTGGAGGGATATCCATAATTCATATCTCTATCGCGAAGGCGGGGGAATCTTGATTGAACTGTCATCGCCGACGATAAAGAACAATTTGATCGTCGATAACGAAGCCGTAAATAGGAGTGGGGTGAGCAGCGCCGGAGGGGGCGGAATCCGTATAGGCGATGGAAATCCTATAATCGAGAGCAATGTCCTTATTTCGAACCACGGACATTATGGGGCAGGCATTGTCTTGAATTATGCCACCGGGACTATCCGGAATAATATTATCTGGCGCAACGGCGGGGGCGCTGATTATGGCGGAGGCGGAATTTGGGCTTTTGCGGTGGGGCCATCGACCATCGATAACAATACTATAGTGCAGAATTCTTCTTCAAGTACAGGTGGGGGAATAGTGGTGTGGGCAACATCGATTATAGCACGGAACAATATCCTCTGGGGGAATATTGCCGATTCCGGAGGACCGCAAATATATCTCAATTCCGGAGGACTTGCCGAAATTTCATACTCCGACATCGATGGCGGTTGGACCGGCGAAGGGAATATCGATGGGCAACCATTATTTACCCCGAAAGGATTTTATCTGACCACCGACTCTCCTTGCATCGATGCCGGCAACCCCGACCAAAGCTTCTATGACCCTCCAAATCCGAGCCAACCCGACAGCGCATTATGGCCATCGATGGGACTGCTCCGGAATGACATGGGCGCTTACGGTGGGGCCCATAGAGCGATACACCCATATTTTGAAGATTATGTAAGTGTGGATGAATCGGACCCCCAAAATTCCCTGCCCGGGAGTTGTAGTCTTTTCCAGAACTACCCCAATCCTTTCAATAATAGCACCATCATTCAATTCCAGCTTGAAAAAGCTTCTATCGTGAAGCTTGAGGTGTATAATCTCAGGGGCGAAAAGGTAGCTACGCTTGTAAATTGCAATATGGATAAGGGTATCCACCAAGTCGCTTGGGAATCTTCGAACTATGCCAGCGGTATCTATTTTTATGAGCTAAGCGACAATATTACAACCTTGGTCAGGCGTATGACAATGATGAAATAGGTAAATGGCTCAATTGCCTGGCCTATCACCCGCAATATCCAGCAGAAACCGTGAGCCGCAATTTTCACTTTATATGATATAGTAATGTTTATTTGGTTAAGCACTCAAGCTGAAACTCTTTTCAGAATCCTGAAATTCCTGCTTCCAGCCGTGCCGGTTACTATTGAGATAACCATCATCTCGTTTGCGCTGGCGATATTGATGGGGATGGGAGTGGCGGTCGGTCGAGTTTCCCAAAATAAAATAGTCAACAAGATATTTAAGATTTATACCGATGTCATTCGCGGCGTTCCTCTTCTGGTTCAGATATTTTTTATTTATTTCGGCTTGGGCAGAGTTTTGAATCTGGATCGATTTTATGCGGGAGTGGCGGCAATTTCGATTTGCTATTCTGCCTACTTGGCGGAAATAATCCGTGCCGGCATTGGCGCTGTTCCTAAAGCACAGCTGGAATCCGCACTCTCTTTGGGGATGTCGCGCGGGCAGGCGATGCGATATGTGATTTTGCCGCAGGCGAATCGCATCATAATCCCGCCAGTGGCTAATGAATTTATCGCCGCCCTCAAGGATTCATCACTGGTTTCCATAATCGGCCTGCGCGAATTGACCCGCGCCGGAAGGGAATACTATTCGCAATACTTTGTGGATTTTGAAACCTGGTTTGTAGTGGGATTAATTTACTTGGCAATGACTTTGAGTCTCTCCCGCTTAGTTTCTTTCTTGGAGAAAAAATATCATATCAAAGGTTATGGAGTGATGCACTGATGATAATGGCACGGAATCTCCATAAGAGCTTTAGCAAATTGAAAGTCTTAAGCGGCGTTTCCCTGGAAGTGAAGGAGAGTGAGGTCGCGGTATTAGTGGGCCCCTCGGGTTCGGGGAAAAGCACATTCTTGAGATGTCTTAATGGTCTGGAGGCAGTTGATTCCGGCGAGATAATAATCGATGGCATCCGGCTTGACCACGATCGAAAAAACATTGCCAGAATCCGCAGTGAAACCGGTATGGTTTTTCAGAACTATAACCTTTTCCCCCATCTAAATGTCCTGCAAAATCTCATATTGGCGCAGAAAGTGGTGCGAGGCCGCTCCGAGATAGAAGCGCGGGAAATAGGTTTGGGCTATCTTGAGAAAGTAGGGCTTTCCGAGAAGGCCAATTCGCTTCCGGCGGAGATCTCCGGTGGGCAAGCGCAAAGAGTGGCTATTGCTCGAGCTTTGTGTATGATGCCCAAGATAATGCTATTCGATGAGCCAACATCAGCTTTGGACCCGGTAATGACTGCTGAAGTGCTGATGGTAATTCGGCGGCTGGCAGAGGAAGGTATGACTATGATAGCCATCAGCCATGAGATTAATTTCGCCCGTGATGTTGCCTCCCACATCAGTTTTATGTTTGACGGTAAAATCATCGAAACCTCTCCGCCGCTCGCTTTTCTGAATTCGCCCAAGAACGAAATAGTTAGAAAATTCCTGGGCAACATAAGTTCTTGAGGGTGATCCGCATTCTCCATTCTCCAGCCGACTGACCAATGATTTCATTCAATATCAGGGAGGCCGTAGGGGCTTATTGAAGAAATGCTTTCCGGACTTCCCCCGCAGGTCATTCCCGCGAAAGGGATTGTTGAAAAAGCCAGGAAACTCAAAAAACAATCTCAACCTTC
>PFXJ01000061.1 GCA_002791595.1 candidate division Zixibacteria bacterium CG_4_9_14_3_um_filter_46_8 | reverse complement strand
CCGTCCAGAAAAGATTGCAACAGTTGAAGATATAAGAGATAAAATAAAATCATCAACCAATATATTTCTTACAGATTACTCTGGCCTGAATGTAGAGCAGATGACGGAGCTCCGCCGTGAGCTTCGCAAGAAAAAGGTCATTTATCGTATAGCAAAAAATACATTTATCATCCGTGCCATCAAGGGCGAAGGGCTAAACGAGTTGGAGCAGTATCTTAAGGGGCCGACCGCAGTCGCTTTTGGAGCGGATGAGCCCAATATACCGGCCAAGATTTTCTATGATTCATATAAGAAACGAGAGAAGCCAATAATACGGTGCTTCTATGTCGATGGCCGGGTTTATACCCAAGCGGGCGACTTAAGCGCATTTGCCAATCTGCCCACGAAAACGGAACTTTATACTCAGATCTTGATGAGTGTGCAGTGGCCTTTGATAGGATTGATAGCATCGATTGAAGCTCCAGCCCGCGAGTTGGTATCGGTGCTGGAGGCATTGGTAAAGGCAAAGCAATAAACTGTCTTGAGACCCGGTAAACTTCTCCCATTGCCAGCCGGCATGATTACCAGGGAATCCTTGCTGATTTTGTCTGTAATTGGCAAGAGGACTATGGAACCATAACTTAGTAATCAACATTGTTAATTTAGAGAAGGTGTTAGAGATATGTCAGGAAAGATTGATGAAGTCCTTGAGAGCATCAAGACTATGACCGCAATGGAATTAGCCGAATTGTCCAAGAAGATTCAGAGCGAATTTGGAGTTACTCCGATGGCGGCTGTGGCTGCCGCTCCGGTTGCTGGAGGGGCAGGAGAAGCTGCCGCGGAGGAGCAAACCGAATTCAAAGTTGTTCTCAATGCAGTGGGTGACAAAAAAATCCAGGTGATTAAAGTGGTGCGGGAGCTTACCAGTCTTGGCCTCAAAGAAGCCAAGGATCTGGTCGATGGGGCTCCGAAAGTTGTCAAGGAAGGGATTTCGCGACAAGAGGCTGAAGCTGCAAAAGCGAAGCTGGAGGAAGTCGGCGCCCAGATTGAAATCAAGTAGTTGATTTGTGGTATCCAGGCCTCTATGCTTGTGTATTTCATAGGCATAGGGTTTTCAGAGGTAAGGATTATCTGACCACTGATTGCGAAAAATTGCAAAGCAAGATCTAAAGATAAGGACCGACTCAGGTTGGTCGGCCCAAATTAATAGCTTTAATAAAAGGGTTAGATTGAGTTTTTACTCGATTTACTGATGTATTGTCAGAATTAATTATTACGAGTAAATTAGTCTATATCTCTCATCTTTTGCGTCGAAGGCCATGGGTGCCAAAAGGCGCAATAATGATGATTTTGCTTATTGCAGAACCCTCTTCTATATAAGGAGGAATATTGGCGAAACCGAGGATTAATCGAAAATCATTTGCCAAAATTTCTGAAGTGGCTGAAGTTCCGCATCTGCTGGAAGTCCAGACGGAATCATTCAAGGACTTCCTCCAGAGCGACGTGACGCCCGAAAAAAGGCAAAATCGGGGATTACAGGCAGTTTTCTTAAGCATGTTTCCGATCACAGACGTACGCGAGAATTACCTTCTCGAGTTCGTCAAATATGGTTTGGGAATTCCCAGGTACTCAATCAGGGAATGCCGTGATAGAAACATGACTTTTGCCAGTCCATTGAAGGCTACCCTTCGATTGGTAAATAAGAAAACGGAGACCGAAGGATCGGTTGTCAAGGATATAATTGAGCAGGATGTTTTTCTCGGCGAGATGCCCATCCTGACCGACAAAGGCACTTTCATTATCAATGGCGCCGAAAGGGTGATAGTATCGCAGCTTCACCGTAGCCCGGGGGTTTTCTTTGATGAGGAAATGCATCCTAATGGTAAGAAGCTTTTATCGGCACGGATAATACCTTTTCGAGGCAGTTGGGTAGAATTCACGACCGACGTGAATGATATTATGTATGTGCATATAGATAGCCGTCGGAAACTGCCGGTTACAACATTGCTTCGAGCCCTGGGTTATTCGACAAACGAGCAAATCCTGAAGCTATTTTACGAGACTCAGGAATTCAAACTTAAATCCAAATATCTGGACTTGTCTGGTAAGATAGTCGCTTCACCGGTCATTGATTCCAGCAGCGGTGAATTACTTTTGAATGCTGGTGATATTATTACCGAGAAGCACGTGGCCCAAATGCGGGAAATGGGTGTAACTTTGGTGGAAGCGGTGACGTTATCCTCGCCAACCGACCAGTGCGTTTTGGCCAATACTTTCGCCAAAGATAACACCAAAGATGAAGATGAAGCTTTGCATAAATTATATGCCCTTATGCGTCCTGGTGATCCGCCAACGACCGAATCTGCTCGAAAATTACTGGAGATGATATTCTTCAGCCCCAAGCGATACGATCTTGGCGAGGTTGGCCGTCATATGATAAACAGCCGGCTGGGGCTTAAGATACCTGAGGAGTGCACTATTTTGGATCGTCAGGATTTTATCGCCATAATTAGATATTTATTGGATCTTGTCAATGGAAAGGGGTCCACCGATGACATAGATCATCTCGGCAACCGCAGGGCGCGCTCCGTTGGTGAGTTGCTGGCAAATCAATTCTCGGTTGGGCTTTCCAGAATGGCCAGGACGATCAGAGAGAGGATGTCATTGAGAGATGTGGAATCTATTACCCCTCATCAGTTGGTTAATGCCCGCACTGTCTCCGCAGTGATCGACACTTTTTTTGGCTCCAGCCAGCTTTCTCAATTTATGGACCAGACCAATCCTTTGGCCGAATTGACCCACAAGAGGCGATTATCGGCGTTGGGTCCGGGGGGATTGACTCGCGAACGGGCGGGATTCAAGGTTCGGGATGTGCATCATACTCATTATGGGCGAATGTGCCCGATTGAAACGCCTGAAGGCCCCAACATCGGTCTTATTTTGTCGCTTGCTACATTTGCGCGGATCAACCGATTCGGGTTCCTGGAGTCTCCTTACAGGAAAGTTGTCAATGGGCGAGTTTCTAACGAGATTGAATATCTGACTGCCGATAAAGAAGATCAATACAAGATTGCTCAGGCGAACGAGCCATTACACGAGGATGGCAAATTCGTTAATCAATATGTTCAGGCACGTCACATAGACGACTATCCAATGGTCCTTGCTAATGAAGTCCATTATATGGATGTTTCCCCTATGCAACTGGTATCTATTGCCGCTTCATTAGTTCCTTTTCTGGAGCATGATGACGCCAATCGTGCCTTGATGGGATCCAATATGCAACGCCAAGCGGTTCCCCTGATGGTGACTGAAGCTCCATTCATTGGAACGGGAATGGAATATCGCGCGGCAGTCGATTCTGGGGCGGTTGTCGTTGCGAAAAGGGGAGGTGAGATTGTACAAGTGGACGCCGAAAGGATCGTTATCAAACCGACTGTCAAGGGCAAGGGGGCCCAAGACGAGCTGGTCGAATACGATGAATATTTATTGGATAAATTCGCTCGTACGAATCAGGATTCATGCGTAAATCAGCGTCCAATCATATTGGTCGGAGATAAGGTTAGCGCAGGGGAAGTGATTGCTGACGGGCCGGCTACTGATCGCGGAGAACTTGCGCTGGGGAAGAATGTGCTGGTAGGATTTATGCCCTGGCGGGGGTATAATTTCGAAGATGCGATTATTATTTCGGAGTCTTTGCTGGCCTCCGATGCCTTTACTTCAATACATATTGAGGAATTTGAGCTTCAGGTGAGGGATACGAAACGCGGCGCCGAGGAAATCACAAGGGAAATCCCGAATGTTTCCGATGATGCGGTGAGCCATCTTGATCCCCGCGGAGTGATTTTTGAGGGGGCGGAAGTTGAGCCCGGAGATATTCTTGTGGGGAAAGTAACCCCAAAGGGTGAGACTGAACTTTCGCCGGAAGAAAGGCTATTAAGAGCCATATTTGGTGAAAAGGCTGGAGACGTTCGTGATGCATCCTTGAAAGCACCTCCGGGACTCAGTGGCGTCGTGATTAATACCCGCGTTTATTCCCGCAAGGAAAGAACCGAGGAAGCCAAGAAACAGGAGAAGAACGAGATTTCGGCTCTCAAACGCAACTACCATAAGCAGATGGATCATATCAAGAACCTCCGGCAGGAGAAAATCTCCAGTTTACTTGAGGGAAAAACTGCGGGGACGGCCAGAAGAATATCGGATGGTTCCGTAGTTTTCAGATCCGGTTATACCTTCAAGGCAGATTCATTTAAGGATATCGATCTTGATGATTTGGTGCCGGAGCATGGTTTCTGTACCGAGAATCGGACGAACGAGCACGTCAATACTATCCTGAAAAGAGCGAAAGAAATGATCAATGCCCGTCAGGCTGAGCTTGATAACGAAATCGAGAAAGTTATCAGGGGCGCCGAGCTTCATCCTGGAGTAGTGCAGCTCGCCAAAGTGCAAGTGGCGACCAAAAGGAAATTATCAGTTGGCGACAAAATGGCGGGTCGCCACGGTAATAAAGGCGTGTTGGCCAAAATAGTGCCGGTCGAGGATATGCCTTACTTGGAAGATGGTACCCCGCTGGAGATTTTGCTGAATCCACTCGGGGTCCCATCTCGAATGAATCTCGGGCAGATACTTGAGACTCACCTTGGATGGGCCGCAAAGTTCCTCAATCTGCATATGGCTACCGCGGTTTTTGATGGGGCTTCAGTAGAAGAGATAAAGGGTTGTCTTGAGGAAGCAGGATTGCCCAGAAACGGTAAGACCGTAGTATATGATGGCCGAAGCGGTGAGCCCTTAGATTCTGAAATTACGGTTGGATATATCTATATGATGAAGCTTTCGCACCTGGTCGATGACAAAATCCATGCTCGTAGCATCGGTCCATATTCACTTGTCACTCAACAGCCATTGGGTGGGAAAGCTCAATTTGGTGGTCAGCGCTTCGGCGAGATGGAGGTCTGGGCATTAGAAGCTTACGGCGCGGCTTACACTCTGCAGGAGATGCTCACTGTGAAATCCGACGACGTGGAAGGTCGGAGCAGAATATATGAGGCGATTGTTAAAGGAGAAAATCCTCCCGAACCGGGCACACCGGAGAGCTTCAATGTTCTATTTAATGAATTGAAAGCCCTGGGACTTGATGTTGAAAGGATTGAGTGATGTTGTTAACAGTTTCACAGTTGTTATCACTTCTAACCCGATTGTAAGGAGGAGATCCCATGTTGGAGCCAGCAGGTAGAACAAAAAGGAAAACAGTCCAGTTCCGCGGGATACAGATTCAACTGGCATCTCCGGATAAAATTCGAAGCTGGTCTAACGGTGAAGTTACTAAGCCTGAGACCATTAATTATCGTTCTTATAAACCCGAACGTGATGGACTTTTCTGCGAAAGGATATTTGGCCCGGTCAAGGATTGGGAATGCAATTGCGGCAAGTATAAACGCATCCGGTTTAAGGGGATAGTATGTGATCGGTGCGGGGTTGAGGTTACCCAATCAAAGGTTCGCCGTGAAAGAATGGGGCATATAGAGTTGGCGGTGCCTGTCACCCATATCTGGTTTGTCCAATCAATGCCTTCACGTGTGGGGTATCTCCTCCACCTCTCAATTCGTGAACTCGAGAGAATAATATATTATCAGTCATATATTGTCACGGACCCTGGCAATACATCCCTGAAATATAAGGAGATCATCTCCGAAGAAGATTGCCTGGAACTTGAGGAATCCGGGAAGCAATTCGAGGCAATGATGGGAGCGGATGCGGTAAGGAAGCTTTTGAATCAGTTAGATATCGAAGAGCTGGCGATATCTCTGCGCGCCCAGGTGAAAGTGGAAACCTCGGTTCAACGCAAGAAAGATAATTTAAAGCGGCTACGGGTGATCGAGGCTTTCCGCCAATCCAACAATAGGGCAGAATGGATGGTTATGGATGTCATCCCGGTGATTCCTCCAGATCTAAGGCCACTGGTGCCGCTTGAAGGAGGAAGATTTGCCACGTCCGACCTGAATGATTTATATCGCCGAGTTATCAATCGAAATAATCGGCTTAAGAAATTGATGGAGATCAAAGCGCCGGAAGTCATCTTGCGGAATGAAAAGCGTATGCTTCAGGAGGCGGTGGATGCGTTATTCGATAACGGCCGTCGCACCCATTCGGTACGCGGCGATTCCAAGAGACCATTGAAATCCCTTTCCGATTTGCTCAAAGGCAAGCAAGGCAGATTCCGTCAAAATCTTTTGGGTAAGCGTGTCGATTATTCCGGCCGCTCCGTGATTGTGGTTGGACCGGAACTAAAATTGCACCAGTGCGGCTTGCCCAAAACTATGGCTATGGAGCTCTTCAAACCTTTTATTATAATGAAGCTTGAAGAGAAGGGTTATGTCCAAACCGTCAAATCTGCCAAGAAACTGGTGGAAAAGGAGCGGCCCGAGGTTTGGGATATCCTTGAAGAAATCATTTCAGACCATCCGGTTCTCTTGAACCGAGCCCCGACGCTCCACAGACTGGGTGTTCAGGCGTTTTATCCAATATTGGTGGAAGGCAAAGCAATTAAGCTGCATCCTTTAGTATGCGCCGCTTTTAACGCAGATTTTGACGGCGATATGATGGCTGTTCATATTCCGCTTTCGTTTGAAGCCCAACTGGAGAGCCGCATATTATTGCTATCGATCAATAACCTTCTTTCGCCGTCGTCGGGAAGACCTATCGTAACGCCATCGCAGGATGTGGTGCTAGGGTGCTGTTATTTGACCAAAGAAAAACCAGGCGCGCAAGGTGAGGGGAAGATATTCTATGGACAGGAGGAAGTGATAGCCGCGTATGATCATCACATCGTCGACCTCAATGCCAAAATTAAGATGCCCCATCCAGAAGGCGGCAAGATTATCGAGACCACTGTTGGCCGGGTAATATTTAATAGCATCATTCCGGAAGGCATAGGCTTCTTTAATGAATCCGCCAATAAGAGCAAGGTTGAAAATTTGGTCTTGAAATGCTATCAGGTGCATGGGAACGCAGTTACCGCGCGATTCTTAGACGACCTGAAAGACCTTGGATTTGAATATGCAACTCTCGGAGGGATTACCGTTGGCATAGATGACATTGTAGTTCCAGCGGAGAAGGCGAATCTGGTTGATGAAGCCCATCAGGAAATTGAAAAAATTCAGGAACAGTATGAGAAAGGCATCATCACCAATAGCGAACGCTATAATAAGGTCATTGATACTTGGACCAAGACCAGTAATGATGTGATGGAAGCGATGTTTGCGGGTCTGTCCAAAGATCGTAAAGGTTTCAATCCGGTATATATGATGGCGGATTCGGGTGCTCGCGGATCCAAAGATCAGATTCGACAACTGGCAGGTATGCGCGGCCTAATGGCAAAACCCCAAAAGAAGATGACCGGTCAAGTCGGTGAGATTATTGAATCGCCGATCACTTCCAACTTCAGAGAAGGCTTGACTGTGCTGGAATACTTTATCTCCACCCACGGAGCCCGCAAAGGTCTGGCCGATACCGCGCTTAAGACCGCTGATGCAGGGTATTTGACAAGGCGTTTGGTTGATGTTGCTCAAGATGTCATCATAACCGAAGATGATTGTGGAACTATTTTGGGGCTTAATGTCGGCGCCCTGAAGGAAGGTGAGGAAATCGTTGAATCCCTGGCCGATCGCGTCCTTGGCCGTGTAGCTCTTGAGGACGTGGTCGATTCTTTGAACGGAGAGACTATAGTCAGATCCGGCGAAGTTATTGAAGAAGCAGCCGCTAATGCCATTGAAGAATCAAATATAGAAACGATTCTGATTCGCTCGGTTCTGACCTGCGAGTCCCGCCGTGGAGTGTGCGCAAAATGCTATGGGAGAAATCTGGCGCAGGGGCGGATGGTGGATTTCGGGGAAGCGGTAGGCGTCGTTGCCGCCCAGTCGATCGGCGAACCCGGAACTCAATTAACCCTGAGAACCTTCCATATCGGAGGCACCGCGGCGCGCATCACAGAGCAATCGAAAGTGATGGCCAAGAGCGAAGGGAAGGTGAGATTCAAACAGATAAAATCCATTAAGCTGAAAGATATGGTCATTGTACTAAACCGAAATGGGGAGATGTTCATTGAGGATGAAGAAGGCAGGGTTAGGAGCCGTTATAATGTGCCATTCTCGGCGAAGTTGTATGTTAAGGACGGGCAGTTTGTGGACAAAGAGACCGAGTTATTCGAATGGGATCCATATTCGAATTTCATCCTGGGCGACAAGACTGGGACAGTGCGTTTTGAGGATATCATAGAGAATGTCACTTTCAGAGAGGAATTGGATGAATCGACCGGTTTGAGGCAGCGAGTAGTTATCGAACAAAGGGAGAAGACCTTGCATCCAAAAATTTACATTGTCAGCGACAGCGGAAAATCGCTGGCTAACTACAGCATTCCTACTGGAGCGCACTTGAAAATCCATGATGGAGACAAGGTCGAAGCCGGGGAGATTCTGGCGAAGATTCCCAAGGATATCGCTAAGACCAGAGACATCACCGGCGGCTTGCCCCGTGTAGCGGAGCTTTTTGAAGCGCGTCGTCCCAAAGAACCTGCTGTTGTCTCTGAAATCGATGGAATCGTTTCATTTGGCAAATTCGTCCGCGGGTCCCAGCAGATAATCGTAACCGGTGATGACGGCGAAGAGAAAGAATACTTGGTTACGCAAGGAAAGCATCTGCGCGTCCATCCGGGAGATCGTGTTTATGCCGGCAACCGTCTATGCGAAGGGCCGATTGACCCTCATGACATACTGTCGATCAATGGTGTAAATGCCGTGCAGGAATATTTGGTGAATGAAATCCAGGAAGTATATCGGTTGCAGGGAGTCAGGATCAACGACAAGCACATTGAAGTAATCGTTCGTCAGATGCTGCAGAAGGTTCGGGTAGAGGATGTTGGAGATACTAATTTTCTTGAAGGTGACCATATAGATAAGCTGCAGTTCCGCGAGGAAAATGAAAAAGTTATTACTGAAGGCGGCGAACCGGCTACATTCCAGCCGTTGCTGATGGGTATTACTAAGGCCTCGCTGTCAACCGAGAGTTTTATTTCTGCGGCGTCGTTCCAAGAAACCACCAAGGTCCTGACTGAGGCCTCCATTCACGGCAAGCAGGATAAGCTTGACGGTTTGAAAGAAAATGTGATTATTGGGAAACTGATTCCTGCTGGGACAGGACTCGAGCTTTACCGACGGGCTACTGTGATATTTCCGGAAGAAGAAGACGTAGCGGGAGATGAGCATGAAAAGGTTGAATTCGTTTCATAAAAAAGTCTTGACAGGGATTATTTAAGTATTATATTACAAGTCTGTATTAAATTTTTTAATGTATGGAGTGGATTTGCCGACAATAAGCCAATTAATCCGTAAGGGCCGCGAAACAATTCAAAGCAAGAGCACTACGCCTGCGCTTCAGAAAAATCCGCAGAGACGTGGAGTGTGCACCAGGGTGTACACTACCACTCCCAAGAAACCTAATTCTGCGTTGAGAAAAGTTGCCCGTGTCCGTCTCACAAATGGAATTGAGGTTACTGCCTATATACCCGGCGAAGGGCATAATTTGCAGGAACATTCTCTGGTATTGATCAGAGGTGGGAGGGTCAAAGATCTTCCCGGTGTCCGATACCATGTAATTCGTGGTACGCTGGATACTGCCGGCGTTGACGATCGCACCAAGAGCCGGAGCAAATACGGCACTAGGCGGCCCAAGAAATAAATATATTTGTTCATATATGGAAATGTCTAGGGAGTAGAAGTTGCCCAGAAGAAAATCTGTACAAAGAAGAAGCTTGAATCCGGATCCAAAGTTTGATAACGCTCTGGTAACGCGATTTATTAATAGCCTGCTCAAGGATGGCAAACGCTCAACGGCGGAAGGGATCTTTTATTCGGCGATGAAGCATATCGAGAGCAAGACCAAGACTCCGAGCAATGAAGTATTCGAGAAAGCGATCGATAATGTTAAACCATATTTGGAAGTCAAATCGCGCAGAATCGGAGGTTCGAATTATCAGGTTCCGCTGGAAGTTCGGCCAGAAAGAAGGAAAGCTCTGGCCATAAGATGGATCCTTGCTTTCGCCAGTGCTCGTCCCGGCACCAGCATGGCCGAGAAACTCGCCTTGGAATTAATAGCGGCTTCTAATAATGAAGGATCCTCGGTAAAAAAGAAAGATGATACCCACAAAATGGCGGAGGCCAATAAGGCGTTTGCGCATTTTAGATGGTAGCGCATCCATTTGAAGTGAGTATTGATTGCCGATGATTTAATCGAATCAAATAAATTATGCTTACATCATTTTTATGCTTGGTTCATCATAAATTTATCGTTGCCGGTTGTAGCTGATGAGTGGAAATTCAGCCCGGATTATTCTCGAGACTCATAGGAATGAAAATCTCAAAAGGCAAACTGTTAGAACTTTTATGTCAAAAAGAAGACCGATTGAAAGGTTAAGAAATATCGGAATTATGGCTCACATCGACGCCGGAAAAACCACAACCACCGAGAGATTCCTGTTTTATACGGGAAAAACTCATCGGATGGGCGAAGTGGATGATGGCGCCTCGGTGATGGACTGGATGGTTCAGGAAAAGGAGCGCGGCATTACGATTACTTCGGCTGCCACGACCTGTTTCTGGAATGATTATCAGATCAACATCATTGATACTCCAGGCCATGTCGATTTTACGGCTGAAGTCGAGCGCTCTCTTCGAGTCCTCGATGGGGCTATTGCCATTTTTTGTGCCGTTGGCGGTGTGGAACCACAATCAGAGACGGTTTGGAAGCAGGCTAACAAATATGATATACCCCGAATTGCATATGTCAATAAAATGGACCGGATGGGCGCGGATTTCGAGAATGTTTTGACAATGATGGCAGATCGTCTGAAAGCTGTGGCGATCCCTATCCAGCTTCCAGTTGGAGCTGAGGACAAATTCACTGGCATTATAGATTTGATCGAAATGAATTATCGGGAATATGATGGAGACTCCCTGGGAAGCAAATACTTTGATTTGCCTATACCGAATGAATATGTCTCCAAAGCCGAAGTAGCCCGACATCGTCTGCTTGAGACAATTTCCGAATTTGATGATGAGTTGATGGATAAATACCTGCGCGAAAAGGAGATTGAAGTCGTAGATATCAAACGGGCGTTGAGGGCTGGCACATTGCAGTCAGCAATTGTTCCGGTGCTCTGCGGTTCTTCTTTCCACAACATAGGTGTGCAGAAATTATTAGATGCCATCATCGATTATCTTCCTGCGCCAAGCGATCTTCCTCCTGTCGAAGGTATCAATCCTAAGACCGAAGTAATTGAATCCCGTGCGGCTAATGCCAAAGCCCCTTTCTCGGCGTTAGCCTTCAAAGTAGCCACTGATCCTTTTTTTGATAAATTGGTTTTTTTTAGAGTTTATTCCGGCACACTGCAGGCCGGCAAACAAGTATTGAACACGTTGACCGGCAAGAAGGAACGCATTTCGCGCATCTTAGAGATGCATGCTAATAAGCGCGAAGATTTAAAAGAGGTCACCGCCGGCGATATCGCGGCGGCCGTAGGTCTGAAATATTCAACTACCGGTTCTACCTTTTGCGATGAACGACATCCGATATCTTTTGAGTCCATGGTTTTCCCGGAGCCGGTGATTTATGTCGCCATTGAGCCCAAGACAAAAGCCGACCAGGAAAAGCTTGGAGAGTCATTGAAGAAGCTCTCTGATGAGGATCCGACTTTCAGGGTCAACATCAATGAAGATACCGGGCAAACTATTATTTCGGGTATGGGCGAACTTCATCTCGAAATCATTATTGACAGATTAACGCGAGAGTTTAATGTGGGTGCCAACGTGGGGAGGCCCCAGGTTGCCTATAAGGAAACGATCAGCATGTCTGGTGAAGCGGAAGGGAAATTCATCCGTCAATCCGGTGGTCGAGGCCAATATGGTAAGGTCACCGTTCGAATTGAACCTCTAAAACCCGGAGAGGGATTTATTTTTGAAGATGCGTCCAAAGGCGGAGTAATTCCCAGAGAATTTATTAAAGCAATAGAGCTGGGTATCAGCGAAGCGATGGGGACGGGATTAATCGGTGGATATCCGATCGTAGATGTCAAAGCGACGCTTCTGGATGGTGGTTACCACGAGGTGGATTCTTCTGAACTTGCATTTCGAATTGCGGCTTCCATGGCATTCAAAGAGGCCGTGAAAAAGTCAAAGCCTGTATTAATGGAGCCCACCATGAATGTCGAGGTTGTGGCTCCGGAGACCTCCCTGGGAACGGTCATCCAGGATTTGAATTCCCGACGCGGCTCGATAACGGGAATGTTTGATAGGCATGATGGAAAAGTCTTGAGCGCGCAGGTCCCTCTATCGGAAATGTTCGGCTATGCCACCCAATTGCGGAATATAACTCAGGGAAGGGGATTATATACGATGGAGTTTTCACATTATCAACCTGTGCCTGAAAAGGTCTCACCGCTTTCCTATACAGGTATGGTTTAGCAATTTATTGATTTTAAGGAGATAGCAGAGATGGCGAAGGAGAAGTTTGATCGTAGTAAGCCGCATGTGAATGTGGGG
>PFXJ01000021.1:31857-58829 GCA_002791595.1 candidate division Zixibacteria bacterium CG_4_9_14_3_um_filter_46_8 | reverse complement strand
TTATTCCCGAACCTAAAGTAGGATAATAACCTTTGCCTTTGATAAGCGCAGTGATAGCCTCGAAAAGCTCCTTAATATTGCTGGATCCGAGAATACAACCGTGCGCGCCATTCTCGATCGCCTGTTTCAGGAATTGCGTTTCGTCGTTGCTCGCATAAGCCAGAATTTTGGTCGTGGGCAGTTCCAACTTCATCAGTTTCGACTTTCTGCATAATTCGAGCAAGGATAACAGGTTTTTTCCATTCGGTTTCGCCTTTCCATTTTCCCAGCGGTTTACGGTCTCCATTGTCGTATGAAGCAAAGCTGCAAAAGCCTCCTGCGAATATTTTCCAGTATTTCTTGCGGCGCGGATTTGGGCAGGTGTTGGTTCGGAAGCCACTGTATGTTTCACCATCCCCTTAATAGTTTCCAAACCAACGGACCGTGGCATTGACGCATTAATCATAATTATGTCGGGATTTAGTTTCTGTGTCATCATTAAAGCTTCACGTTTCTTATCCGTTTCGCCTATCACTTTGATCTGGGGATGAGTCTCCAGCTGGCACTTGATGGCTCTGCGGATGATTGCGTGAGATTCAACGATAATTATTCTGACTGCCATAATCAACTTATCAGATTATAAGAGCAATTTGCGAAAATGCATTTTGCGCTAGCTCAATAAATCTTTTTCAAATCAATAGTGTAAAAATGATGGGATAATCTTTACATCGAGTGCCTGGCGGCGATTCTATTCGACCGTCACGCTTTTCGCCAAATTCCTTGGCTGGTCCACCGGGCAACCCCGCATGACAGCCATGTGATAAGCCAGTAATTGTAGAGGGATGATGTTTATGAGTGGGCTCACGAATGGAATAGTATGGGGAACATAAATAACATCATCCACCAAGTACCTAATTCTAATATCACCTTCAGTGGCAATTGCGATCACGCGGCCTCTGCGGGCTCGGATTTCTTCGATATTGGAGATTACCTTATCATATACTGCATCTTTGACTGCTATGACGACCACAGGCATCCGATCGTCAATGAGCGCGATTGGGCCATGCTTCATTTCCGCGGCCGGATAGCCTTCAGCGTGGATATAGGAAATCTCCTTAAGTTTCAGGGCGCCTTCCAGGGCAACCGGGAAGTTCAATCCCCTTCCCAGATAAAGGAAATTTTCAGCCGAACTGTATTTTGCCGCAAGTTCCTTGATTTCCTTGTCCTTCTCAAGCAATGCTTCCGCTTGCTCCGGGACATTGTTTAGGGCTTCCAGCAACCGAACCCCTTCATCGGTGGACATATTTCGCATCCTGGCGAGCAATATGGTGATTAAGGAAAGGACGGCGATTTGAGAGGTGAAAGCTTTAGTGGAAGCCACTCCGATTTCCGGGCCGGCATGAATATAGACACCCCCGTCGCTGTCGCGGGCGATGGTCGAACCAACCACATTGCAGATTCCCAGCACGGTTGCCCCTTTGCGTTTGGCCTCACGCAAGGCCGCCAGAGTATCCGCAGTCTCGCCCGATTGGCTTACTGCAAAAACAACAGTACCATCATTAATAATTGGAGAACGGTACCTAAATTCAGAAGCATATTCAACTTCGACCGGAATGCGGGCATATTCCTCGATTAAATATTCGCCTATCAAACCGGCGTGCCAACTTGTCCCGCAGGCTGTAATAATAATCCTGTTGATGTGACGTAATTCATCGAATTGCAGATTCAAGCCATTCAGCCGCGAAGTGCCCTCATTGAAATTTAGTCTTCCCCGAAGAGCATTTCTTATGGTAACTGGTTGTTCGAATATCTCCTTGATCATGAAATGCTGATAGCCCCCTTTTTCAATCATATCGAGGGTCCAGGATATTTCCTGCAATTCACGGGTAACCGGGACATTTTCAATCGTTGATATTTCAAAGCCATCAGTGGTGATTTTGGCCAGTTCCATATCTTCGAGATAGGCAACACGCTTGGTATGGCCTAGAATGGCGGAGAGGTCGGAGGCCACGAATGTTTCGCCATCCCCTTGACCTATCACCAAGGGTGAGCCGTGCCGTGCCGCCACCACCACGCCTGGTTCATCGAGACTAAGTACCGCGATTCCATACGTGCCCGTAACCTGTGACATCGCGGTTCGGACTGCTTCCACAATGTTCCCATCGTAGTACTCTTCAACCAAGTGGCATATTATTTCGGTGTCGGTATCGGATTTGAAGATGTGGCCGCGCTTTTCAAGAAAACCCTTGAGTCCCCGGAAATTCTCGATTATGCCATTATGCACGACCGCTATTTTCCCGGTACAATCGAGGTGAGGATGAGCATTAAGATCGTTGGGGACTCCATGAGTTGCCCACCTTGTGTGTGCAATGCCGGTGGTCGCCCTAAATATCTTGCCTTTTAATTGCTCTTCCAAAACAGCAATCTTGCCGGCTGTTTTTTCAAAATGAAGGCATCCATTCTCCAATATTGCTATTCCTGCCGAATCGTATCCTCGATATTCAAGCCTCTTCAGCCCCTCAATGAGAATCGGGACAGCTTCCTGCTTGCCAATATATCCTACAATACCGCACATGGCTTTCTCCCAGTCAGTTTTGAGTTGATAGTGTCCCAATAAAATTTGGCTTTGCCTGCCAGATCAGATGGATGGGATCTCCAGTGATTGAAATTGGAGCAATACGATTATGACGAAAACGGTCAAAATAAAAGTCCATAAATGCTTGCCACCAACATATCTTATACCATCGCAAAGTATAGGATGGTTCCAATTGATCTCAAAATTGCCCTATTCAAGTTCCTCCCGAATGTATGTTAAGATGGCGAAAATGTCAATCGATTTCCAAACTTTATGCCTTAACACTTGTCAGGCCGAAAGGTCTGATGAGCACAAAGTCAGCCTGCTCAAAATAATCCTGGAGCTCGAAGTTTACCCTGCCATCTGAGATAATTCCGATGATAATGTCCTTGTAAGCTTTTACCGCTTCCTCGAAAGCCCTGGCAAAATCCATTATTCTTTGCGAGTTCGCATCCAGTAATAGGGCATCGAAATGTTGATCCTCATTGCTGGAGAATATTTCGGAAGCATCAGAGAAAAATAGCGTGCGGAAGCCGTAATGGCTGGCCATAGTCTGCAATTCACTTTTGAGATCATCATCGGGTTCAAAGACGGCAATTTTGCTCATTGGCTTCAAGGAGCTGAAGAACGTTTCGATATTCGATCTTTTGGTGAGGGGATTTATGGCAGGCAATGATATTGTGAACCTTGATCCTTTCTTTGCTTCACTTTCGACATATATCCTGCCGCCATATTCTTCGGCGATGTTTTTGGCAATAGTGAGGCCAAGTCCTAATCCCTCGCCCGGATCATCTCCCCAGACGCCCTTGGTTGAAAAGAATGGATCGAAGATACGGGAGAGATTTTCTTCTGAAATACCACAACCCGAATCTTCTACACTTAATAATACCTGGTCTTTTTCATTCTTTCCCCTGATCATTACCTTTCCAGTCTTCGCGCTGGCTTCAATGGCGTTGGTGAGTAGATTCATAAGCGCTTGCTGAAGTTCGGCTGGATTGCCTCTTACTTGTCGAAGGGGCTCGCACCCTGATTCAAATTCAATTTTGTGTCCGTTAAGTTCCTTTCCGATTAAATTGATCGTAGTCTCCACCAGGTGGTTCAAATCCACGTCAGTCACTTGTCCGCCTGGCTGATGCGAAAATGTCAGCAGGGAAGTGGCGATATTGTCTGCTGAAGATGAAATGTCGAGGATTTCGCTCAAGACACCTTCAATTTCCTTCTTATCATCAAGAATTGTCAAAGCATACGATGCATTCCCTGTGATTCCTCCCAGGAGGTTTCTAAATTCGTGGGCAATTCCGGCGGCAAGAGTTCCGATTGAGGCCATTTTCGATGATTGAATCACCTGTTGCTGAATTAATTTTGTCTCGGTGATATCCTGTATCAATTCCACAGCTTTAGTGATTTCCCCATCATCGTTTATGATCGGGGAGCAAACCTTAAAGTAGATTCTCCCATTGACCGAAACCTCTCTGGAAACAGTCTGTCCAGTAATAATAGCTTTTCTGCCAATGCATTCTTTGCATCTCTCTTTGCCCTCGAAAAGCGCATAGCAAACGTTATCCGCTAAATCTCCTAAGGCCTCCCTCATGCTCTTATTGACAAATAATGGGTTGCCATTTATATCAATCACTCGGACCCATTGCTCGATGCTGGAGAGGACGCTGTCTGTGAATGCTTTCTCGTCGCTTAACTTGGAGCTAATCTTCCTTAACTCCTCCGACCGCAATACCATGGCAGATTGCATCATCTGTAATGCTTCGATTGTCTCTTTCTGATCTTGGGCTTGCCGCCGAAGCTCTTCCTGCATTTTCTGTCTATCGGTAATGTCGCGCAGCGAGGCGACGATACCGGGTTTCTGGCCATCTGGGGACTTGATGGGCGCCAGGGATACTTCCATAGGAACCAACCTGCCATCGGCATGTTTTAATTCCAGTTCACCCTTGAAAAATCCATCGCGCTTGAGACTATCGAGTATTTCCTGCTTTATATCATCAATTTCAGAGGCATTCCTGAAGAGGAAGGCGATAGATTTGCCGATGGCATTGACCGGGTTATAGCCGAGGGAGGCTTCAAGCGCTTCATTGGCAAATACTATTTTCCGATCATTATCTGCAGTGATAATGATATCATGTGTGCTTCGCAGCAGTGATTCCAGGAAGAGTTTTTTTCTGCTGAGTTCGAGTTCAATCCGCTTCTGGGCTGTATAATCACGGCTTATTCCGAGTGCAGCCACTACTCGGCCTTCAGCGTTTCGAATAGGGGAAAATGTCGTCGATAACCAGAAGTGTTCTCCGTCCCTCTGGACCTCGCCTTCGAATCGCATGGTCTTATTTTTCTTGAAGGCCTCTTTTGCTTTTTCAATCCAGAGATTTGCAGTTTTATTGTCCATAAAGTCATGGGGAGTGCGCCCGATCACCTGATCTGGACTGAAATCAAATTTGTCATACCCATGAAAATACTGGTATCGGTAATCCTTATCCAGGGAGAATATCATGTCCTGAGAGGATTCCACTAAAGCGCGGTACATCTCCTCTGATTTTCTCAATTTCTCCTCGGACTCCAAACGGCCAGTGATATCTCTGGCGATACATTGGACTCCGACCGGACGATTTTCACTATGGATCAACCAGGCCTTATATTCAAGAAAAGCATGATTGCCATTTTTCTTTACGACTTCGATTATGAATGACTTGTCAATTTCAACTCCTCCTACAAGAATTCGCATCCTCTCCAGAGCTTGCCGGTATGATTGCTGGGTCAACAATCGAAAGATGTTAAGCCCATGTTTGATGTCTTCTTTGTTATAGCCGACAAAGTCCTGAGCTTTGCGATTGGCGAAAGTGAGATCACCTCTCAAATCCATCATAAAGATGATATCATTGGCGTTCTCAAAAAGCCCTCGATACTCCTTCTCAGATTTCTCAAGCGCTTCTCTGGCCAAAGCCATAGCCAGAGCATTGCCAACTTCACGGATAACATTAAGGAGAACCAGTTTGTCATTTCCGGAAAATTCGCGGGCCGCAGAATTAGCGAAATACATCACCCCGATTGATTTATCCAGATAAATCAGCGGAACTATCACCAATGCTCGATAATCAGGCATTACGCCAACAGAGTCCGATTCGGCGCAATTGTTTTCAAAAATTGGTTCCTTTTGCATCGCGGCCTTCGCGGCGGGATGATCCTGATCTTGAAGATCCAATTTGTCGGGCATAGAAAATAGGGGTGCCCCCTTGCGATATGTCAGTTTTGCTGAGACGGGATCCTCCTCTATTAGATACAGTCCGCCATAATCGAAATCCATCTTTCTGGCGATAGATTCAATGACATTTTTACAAAGGGAGCCAAGCGTCTTGGATAAGTTGGCAACCGAGATGATTTCATTTAATACAGACAATTCCTTGCATTTTTGCTCCAGTTCATTTTCTGCAAGCAATCTCGCTGAGATATCGTTAAACCATAAGGCAACCATTTTCAATTCCCCATCGGACCCAATCGAAGGAGTTGAAGTTATGCTGAAGAAGCGTAGGCCTTTGCTCGTAAGTAGAATTGCCTCGCCGTCATAGATAAGGCCATTCTCAGACGCTTGAGATATCTGCATCATTAGGGACTGATTCAATTGGGACTGTAGCATTAATTCGGAAAACTTCCCGTTATGCGAATCTCCTATGGATGGAAACCATTCCTTCATCTTGCGGTTAGCTTCTTTTATTCTGCCATCCCTGTCAATTACCGCAAAACCCGTAGGAATATTATCTGCGAGCGTAAGGTATTTCTCTTCGGCGGATCGCAGCGATTGTTTCAAATCGATAAATTCATTGTGGAGATTCTTCACTTGGGCAGTAAATGATGTCAGGTCAATGCGGTTTTTCTGAATATCCGGCTTGCCCTCTGGAGCGGCAATCGTTTTAGAAAGAGGACCGAGGGCGGCTAAGATTTCGTCACGGACAAATTTGCTCATCAACAGGCCGAGCGCAATACTTATCATTGAACCGAGAAGAAGAACCGGTATTAGGTCGGCAATTCCAAGATTGTTTTGCCAGTTTGGCTGAGTACTTGAGCCAGATTCACTTCGGATTCCTGATTGATTATTATCAGAAATGATTGAAGCCGTGAAAAAGGTCAATATGCAAAATGAGATTACTGCAAGCCCAACAAAGATGGGAACCTTGCGTCCCATTCTCATTGGAATCCTCCGATATGACATTTGCTACGGGCTCATGGCGATTTGACCATACAGTCCGTTATGTGGTGAATCGGCACGAATAAACTGCCAATTAAGGCGGAAGCCAATTAAAGCGGCATTATCTTGGCTCAAATCCCCACCTTTGGAATATTATTGGAGAAAGGCCGGTTCTTAGAATTCGGAGAAAGATTGCTTGAAGCCCGATTCAAAGCCCAACATAAAGGAAGAGCTAATTGCCATTAATATGGGTCGCAGTTGGAGTAAATTGGAATCGATTGATTATTTCTTTGCCCTAATTGAGAATGTCAGGGGAATTATGTTATCCTTGTGAGACAATATGAAATGATTTCAGCTTCAATCAAGCCGCTGAGTTGTGATTTTCCATCCAAGAATCCGGCTACATGATAACCCGGATGTTCAAAATGAATTGGAGTTAGTTCATCCCATAGACGGCGGTTTTGTTTTCGGTCGAGTCTGAATAATTCCATTCGTTCTCCTTGTTTTAACGGGACTCGTGCGGACTTTATGATTCCAAATAATTAATTGATTATGGCCCGGATTTCAGTTATTTTAATCTGGGTCTTAATAAGGAGTCAGATTATGAAAGTAGCTATGGGTTCTGACCACGCTGGGTTCGAGCTTAAGGAAAAGATCAAGAAATATCTTAGAAACCATGGGATCGAGGTAATTGATTTCGGAACTAATTCTACTGAATCGACCGATTACCCAGATTATGCCTTAAAGGTTTCAAATGAAGTATCTTCCGGACACTTTGAAAGGGGTATCCTGGTATGCTGGACCGGGAATGGAATGGCCATTGCTTCTAATAAAGTAAAGGGGATAAGGGCCGGATTGTGCTTAAATGAAAGGATGGCCGAATTGACCAGACAGCATAACGATGCCAACGTGTTATGCCTGCCGTCGCTATTCGTCAACGAAGAAGATTCATATAAGATCGTAGATAAATTTCTATCAACTGTATTTGAAGGTGGGCGGCATATGCCTCGTCTTAGAAAGATAGAAATTTATGAGTCCAAGGCTGATGGAAAGGCCTAAATCCTTTGGAAAAGTCGGAGATTAGAAGATGTCTGAATTAAAATTTGAGGATCCGGAAATATATGAAGCCTTGCGGATGGAGTCGCGCCGTCAGGCAGATACTCTGGAGCTGATTGCCTCCGAGAATTTTGTATCAAAAGCGGTGATGGAGGCTATGGGTTCGGTAATGACCAACAAGTATGCGGAGGGTTATCCCGGCAAGCGGTATTACGGCGGCTGCGAATTTGTGGATATCGCCGAGGATTTGGCACGTGATCGCGCGAAGGAACTTTTCGGGTGTGACCATGTCAATGTTCAGCCACATTCGGGGTCACAGGCAAATATGGGCGTGTACTTCGCTATGCTCAAACCCGGCGACACTGTCCTTGGGCTGGATCTTTCCCACGGCGGCCATCTTACCCACGGCCATCCCATCAATTTCTCGGGGAAGTTTTTCAAGATAGTCCCGTATGGTGTGAATAAGGAAACGGAAGTCATCGATTATGATGAGTTGGCGACTATTGCGCGCCAGGCGAAACCCAAGATGATTGTTGCCGGTGCGTCCGCATATCCTCGAATTCTTGATTTCAAGAAATTCCGGGAGATTTGCGATGAGGTGGAGGCATTGATGATGGTTGACATCGCCCACATCGCCGGTTTGGTCGTGGCGGGGATTCATCCATCACCTGTCCCCTATGCAGATTTTGTAACAACCACTACCCACAAAACATTGCGAGGCCCGAGAGGTGGAATGGTTATGTGCAAGGAAAAATATGCGGCAGACCTGGATCGGGAAATTATGCCGGGAATTCAGGGCGGTCCCTTGATGCATATTATCGCCGCCAAAGCAGTTGCTTTCAGGGAAGCATTGAAACCTGAGTTTAAGGAATATCAGAAGCAGATTGTAGCGAATGCCAAGGCGATGGCAAAAATGCTTATCCAGAGAGGCCAGAAATTGGTCTCTGGAGGAACTGATACCCACTTGATGCTGGTTAGTTTTATTGAAAGGGGCATATCGGGCAAGAAGGTAGAGAATGCTCTTGAATTGGCGGGAATTACGGTCAACAAGAACACAGTCCCGTTTGATCCCAAGAAACCGTTCATCACCTCCGGAATCCGCATTGGAACGCCGGCAGTTACTACGCGAGGAATGAAAGAATCTGAGATGGAGATAATCGCAGGATTAATTGCAGATACCATTGATCATCTCGGCGAAGAAGGTTATTATCCATCAGTTAAGGAAAAGGTGAAGAATCTTTGCTCGCGTTTCCCGCTCTATGAAGGGCTTTATCAATAGGAATATTATGCTGGTCGAGTTCTCAATATCTCCAATGGGTGTGGGTGATTCGATTTCGGTTTATGTGGCCAAGGCTCTTAATTTGATCGACAAATCGGGTCTGCCATATAGGGTCGGACCGATGGGCACTGTGGTAGAGGGTTCATGGGAGGAAGTGATGGACTTGATAAAGGATTGCCATGATCTTTTGATGATGTCAGCGCCCCGTGTCTATACTCGAATAGCGATTGATGATCGCCAAGGGGCGGCTGGTCGTCTCGAAGGCAAAGTCGCTTCCCTCGAAAAGCATTTGAACCGCAAGCTCAAGCAATGACGCTTGATGCGCGATGAGGATTGGATGAGGATAGTATTCTGCACAGCATCGTCGGTAGAAGAGGCGGAGCGGATTGCAAACAGATTGGTCGAAGGCAAGCTGGCGGCTTGTTGCAATATCGTGCCGAACCTCAAGTCGATTTATTCCTGGGAGGGTAAAATCTGCCGGGATAATGAGGTGCTTATCATCATCAAGACCAGCGATTACGGAGTTGATAGAATAACTTCGGCAATAAATGAAATGCATTCCTACCAATTGCCCGAGATTGTCGCCGTCCCCGTAGTTGGCGGCAGCGAAAACTTTATGGAATGGGTTGACGCAAACTCGTCGGAGAGATGAAATATGAAAGCATTCAGGATTCGAAACGGTTACCTGCTCCGCCTCGACAGAGGAGAGGAAGTCGTAACCACAATATTGAAGTTTGTGCAGGAGTCTAAAATCGGCACGGCATCGTTATCGGCCATCGGTGCGATCTCAAATTGTGTGCTCGGTTATTTCGATCGGGAGAGGAAGACCTATATCAGCAAAAACTTCAATGACGCCTATGAACTAATTTCATTGAATGGCAATATAACCTTTCTTGATGGTAAACCGAGCCTTCATTGCCACGTTTGTATTGGAGATGCCCATTGTAATGCTTTTGGGGGGCATCTGTTTTCGGCCACTGTTTCAATCACGACCGAAATATTTGTGGTGGAGGCGGAAACACGAATAATCAGAACTTTCGCCAAGGATTCAAATCTGAATTTGATCGATTTACAGGAGAATGCTTAAGGCCTCCGGCATTATTACTATGATTACCGATTTCGGCGATCGCGATTATTTCGTGGGAGCGGTCAAGGGAGTGATACTGTCAATCAATCCCGAAGCCAAGATTGTTGACATTACCCATAACATTGCTCCCGGAAATATCCAGGAGGCCGCTTTCACTTTGCTCAATTGTTATTCAAGGTTCCCGGAAGGCACGGTGCATTATTGTGTAGTTGATCCTGGAGTTGGGTCGGAGAGGAGTCCACTGCTTGTTTTTAACCAGAAATATTATTTTATCGCACCTGATAATGGTGTAGTTTATCCGGCAGTAAAGGGCACTAACTACTGGGCCATAGATATCTACGATATGGGCGAAAGATATTTATCTCGGCGAGTTTCATCCTCTTTTGATGGGCGTGATATTTTCGCTCAGGCGGCGGCTCTGCTCTCACGGGAGTGTAATCTGGATTCCTTGGGGGAACTGTCGCGGGAGATTAACGTTTTCGAGTTGCCGTTGCCAAAGTTCAGGGACCTGAATCTAGTTGGTGAGGTGATCCATATCGACCGGTTTGGAAATGTCATATCGAATATTACCAGGCGGGAAATACGGCGTCTGGCCAAGCCATGTATCTTAATAAAGGGTTTTAGGATTGATAAGGAATATGAATATTATGGGCAAGCTCCAGTTGGGGTTCCATTTTACATACAAGGTTCCGCCGGTTATATTGAAATTTCGATGCGGGGACATCGCGCAGACAGGTTTCTGAAGGCCAAGGTTGGAGATGAAATCTCTCTTTCGGGAGAGGCTGATGGCTGAAAATAAACGTCCTTCATGGGATGAGTATTTTATGAATATGGCGGAATTAGTTTCACAACGTTCCACCTGCCTAAGAAGGAAGGTGGGAGCAGTTATTGTGAAGGACAAACGCATCCTGGCAACAGGCTATAACGGGGCGCCATCTGGGCTTCCGCACTGTTTGGAAATCGGTTGCCTGCGCGAGAAAATGAATATCCCCTCGGGAGAACGCCATGAACTCTGCCGGGCGATACACGGTGAACAAAACGCTTTAGTGCAATCCGCATCATTCGGAGTGTCGGTTCGAGGAGCATCAATCTATTCCACTACATACCCTTGCAGCCTTTGCAGCAAAATGCTCATCAATGCCGGGATAATAGAAATCGTTGTAAGGGATAGGTACCCGGACAAGATGTCGGCGGAGATGCTCAGCCAGGCAAATATCAGAGTTCGGGTATTCGTGCCGGATTCCTCAAATGGCCAGACTGGTGATGAGTCTCCCATTTGTAAGCGCCAGGGGAGTTCTCAAGATTGAAGTGCCCATTTTGTGGTGAACAATCAGATAGGGTTATCGATTCTCGATCTGCCGCCGGAGGGACGGCTGTCCGCCGCCGTCGAGAATGTGTCGCCTGTGGCGGTCGTTTTACGACTTATGAGTATATCGAACTTTCCGACCTGCAAGTGATCAAAAATGATGGGAAACGAGAGGAATATAATCGAGGAAAACTCATTAAGGGCATGTTGCTGGCCTGCACCAAAAGGCCTATTTCAAGGGAAGCAGTGGAGAAGGTGGCGGAAGAGATAGAGAGCCACTTATTCAAGGCGGCCAAGGCCGAGGTCAGTTCCCGCCAGATAGGAGAAATGGCGATGGAGAGGCTACGTGAATTGGATGAAGTGGCCTATGTGCGATTCGCATCGGTCTATCGTCAATTCAAAGATAAATCAGAATTCATCAATGAGCTTAAAGATTTATCGGACACATAATTGATTATGGCGCCGCGGGGAAAATCCAAAGAGATGCCATTTCTGGATCATCTGGAAGAATTCCGGATGCGGATTCTCAAGACTCTGGGAATCGTCTTGGTGCTGGCGATTATCTCATATATGTTTTCCGATCAGGTTTTTGAATTTCTTCAATACCCGCTGAAGAAAGGCGCTCCCGATATAAAGCTTCACTTTTTTGGAATTACAGAGGCCTTCACGCTTCGATTTAAATTGTCCCTTTTGATAGGAGTATTTCTGGGGATGCCGGTGCTGATCTATCATTTATGGCAATTCGTGGTGCCCGGCCTTCTCGAAAGCGAAGTGAAAGTTGCCTTTCCTCTGGTGATTTTGGCCACCATTTTTTTCCTAATCGGAGCATCGTTTTGTTTTTTTGTGGTTGCCCGATATGGACTCCGGTACCTGATTATGACCGATCTTCCTCCTAACACCCAGCCTGTAATTGGATTAGGTTCCTACTTTTCATTCTTGATGTGGATGATGATAGCTTTCGGATCTGTTTTTGAGTTGCCCGTAATTGCTTTCTTCCTTGGACGTCTTGGCATTATCCACTCTCGAATGATGGCCAAGGGAAGGCATTTTGCGATTGTTGGAATTCTCGTCGTGGCTGCCATAATTACGCCTCCGGATGTATTTTCGCAAATTACAGTTTCCATCCCGCTTTATCTGCTATACGAAATAAGCATCGTAGTGGTGCGAATGACGGGACGGAAAGAAAAGAAATTTTTAAGCACTTGATTCGCGCAAGAAAGCGGCGATTTAACATTATTTCGGTTTAGGGGTCATCTTCCAGAATTGTGCCTATGGCTCAATGAAGGGATAGATTCGTCTTGTCGATACAACCAGAAGAATGACGGAACTAATTTTAACCCTTTGTTTGTTATGAATTTGGGAGCCTATCGTGAATGCTTTATGAAGGCATGTTTATGTCAAAGGCAATTGGCCGCTTTCCATCAGCCCTCCTAATCTTGCTGACATTTATTTTCTTTCTGGTGTCCATATCCCATGCCCAATATTATTTTGGCCAGAATAAGGTTCAGTACACTCATTTCGACTGGAAAGTTTTACCATCAGAGCATTTTGACGTTTATTTTTATCCCGAGGAGCAGTCGGTTGCGGAAGTGGCCGCCAATAATGCTGAAGAAGCGTATCGGGAGCTTTGCTCGCTTTTCAGCATGGTGATAGACAAGAAAATCCCTCTCATAATTTACAGTTCTCCGGCGTATTTCAGTGAAACCAACGTAATCCCAGGGCTGCTTCCGGAAAATGTAGGGGGCTTTACCGAATTTATGAAAGAAAGAGTGGTCCTGCCATTCAACGGATCTTATACCGCATTTCAAAGGGTTATCAAACATGAGCTGGTGCATGTATTTACTTTCCGGAAGCTGGTAGATTTATCTTCGATGGGGGGCAGGTCGAAAATTGCTTCGCCGCCATTGTGGTTCACCGAGGGCATCGCAGAATACTATTCTGAACGATCCGATGCTCCGGAAGTGGATATGATAGTGGGGGATATCTATCTATCCGGCAAACCGATATCATTATATGATATGTATTATCTCGGAGTCTCCTATGCCGTTTATAAGCTCGGTCAGGCGTTTTGTCAATTCGTGGCGGAATCTTATGGCGCAGAGAAACTCCTCTTGCTTTTTGATAATTGGCCAAAGAGCGATTCCTTCGAAGAAATTCTGAGTAAGACTCTGGGAGAATCCTTCGATAAGATCAATGACAAGTGGATATATTCTCAAAAGAAAAAGTATTATCCGAAACTATCGGATGGTGAAATTCCCGGGTTCATTGCCGAGCGATTGACCGACCGGGGGTTCAATGTCAAACCGGCTGTGTACAAGAATCCAAAGGGGCAGACCTGGGTAATTTTCAAAGCTAATCGAGTGGGGTATTCAGGGATTTATGGATTTGAACTGGGGCGGCGGGAAGTGAGGAATTTAATCAAGGGAGAGCGATCTGCGGATTATGAATCCCTCCATCTTCTGGAAAGCTCAATTTCGGTTTCAAAAGATGGCTTACTGGCATTTGTCTCCAAGAAAAACGAGCGCGACCGGATCAATATTTATGACTTAAAAAATGGTAGTAATATGCGCGCCCTTGACTTTGATTCCTTAGTGCGGATTTCATCTCCTGACTGGAGCCCGGACGGGAAGAGGCTTGTATTTTCCGGGGTAGCAAAGGATGGCCATACGGACCTTTACATCTGCAATGTGAATACCGAGGATTTGACCAGGATAACCAGGGACCTTTATTTCGATTCATCCCCGCGGTTTTCGCCCCAAGGGAAATATGTGGCATTTACCTCTGACAGGGGCGAATACAGTCGAAATGGAAGTTCAGGAATCTACCTTTATGAATTGGATTCAAGGCAATTATATTCCCTCGTTGATGATGATGCCCGCTATTATACCCCGTCCTGGTCTGCCAGCGATGATACCCTAATCTTCACTTGCGACCGTGGGGGAGCTAATAATATTTATTTGCTGTCGGGCATCAACACCGGTGAATTATCAATGAGACAGCTAAGTCATATTCCGACCGGAGCTTCCGACCCGATTTTTGCTGATAGCAGTATAATTTTCTCGGCATATTCAGAAGGGGCATTTCACCTTTACGAACTGAAGCTGAAGGATTTTGCCAGAGATTCTGCAATCGCGATAGATGATGACAGCAAACCATTTCATTCATCATGGGAACCTCCCAAATTGAGAGGGGATTTGAAGAAGGGAATAGCACAATATCAGACCAAATATTCATTTGATATCGCTCAATCGGCGGTCGCCTACGATGCCGTCTTCGGTCCAGTTGGGGGGTTGCAATTTGCCTTAACCGACGTGCTCGGCAATCACCAATATTATTTCATTCTCTCGAATACGGCGAATTCCACCCGTGATTTTGCCAAGAGCTTTAATGCGGCAGTCACATATTTGAATCGATCCAGCAGGATAAATTGGGGTTTGGGGGCATATCGATTTAGATATGACCTATACAATGACTATGACGGGCAATATATCGAGCAGCAGATTGGTGTAGTTGGAGTGATGGTTTACCCCTTTGGACGCTTCCGTCGGCTTGAACTAAGCATGTATTTAAGGCACTTCGAGAAGGAATTTGCTTATTTCGACTCTGACCTGAACGGGGTTCTTCTCACACCCAATCTATCATATATCAAGGATACCAGTTTATGGGAGCGCACTGGACCACTCGATGGGATGCGCTTGAATCTCACTGTTGGCTCGTCCTTTAATTTACAGACTGGAGAGCAGTTTGGCCGCCTATTTCTTGGAGATTTCAGGAAATATTTCAGGCTTTCGATGGCAAGCTGCTTGGCAACCCGGCTTTTATATATTACTTCAGCCGGCAAGGATCCTCAACGATATTACTTGGGAGGAAGTTGGACTTTGCGAGGTTATGGTTTTCGCACATTTTATGGCCGCAACGTTTTGCTAACCTCTACGGAATTAAGATTCCCATTGATCGATGCCCTCTTCATCGGTTTTCCAGTAGGGAACTTCGACTTCAAAGCCATCAGGGGAGCATTATTTCTTGACGCCGGCGATGCTTGGAATAATGATTTTGATCAGCTATATGGCAGTTTCGGGGTAGGCGCCCGTGTAAACCTGGGCGCATTTGTCGTGTTGCGGTTTGATCTTGCCCATCGCACCGACTTTAAATCGGTTTCGAAAAGGACTAATTTTGACTTTTTCTTTGGATGGAATTTCTAACTTGGATTGCGCACCAGCGTTATATGCGTTATGGCTTTTCCTATGACCGCCATTGGGCCTGCATCCAAAATAAATTATGATGAATAGGTTCTGGGCGACCACCCTCATTTTTTGTATAATGGCCACAGCGCTCAATAACTGCTCCCGCCATTTCAAATATAGCGGTTGGCGAGGAAAGTATTCTTCCTCAAGTAATAAATGGTCGTTGCCACGGTCCGATATGGCCAATTCAGGATTCGTCGAAACGGGGCTGAGCACTCCATTGGAGCTGAAATGGAAAATTCGAACTGCGGCTGCCGTGACCGGGGGCCTGATTGGAAATGAGCAGTTTCTCGTGGCTGGCGATCTGGGGGGGAATTTATATCTGGTAAATTCCAGAGATGGTCGCAAGCTCAGTAAGCGGACTTTTAGAGGGGCATTTACAGCTCCACTGGTCCTGGTTGATTCCATTCTCTTCTTCGCCACAAATATCAATGGCGAAAAATTCGGAGCCTTGAATCTTCGAAATGGAACTACATTATGGCAAAAGCCAGGTCATGATATCTGGAGCCCGTTTGCGGTCGATGATGGAATGCTTTTTGTCGGGGATGGCGATGGCAATGTTTCTGCCTGGAGGACCACCGATGGAAGCCGGGCCTGGGCAGTTGATATGGGGAGTGCCATATCAGGGGGATGCGTTATTGCGGAATCCTTGATCATAGCAGCCTCTGTTGGTGGGGACGTGCACGCGCTTGATATTTCTACGGGCAAAAGGATTTGGGCAAGGAATTTAAGAACGGCTGTTATGGGACAGATGGCCGTGAAAGATTCTTTTCTATTCTGCGCGGGACTGGACAGTATGGTGCATGCTCTTGATATCAGAGACGGATCCATTTTGTGGGAATTTAAGAGCGGTGGGGGAATACGAGGGGGCATTTCGTTTGCAGGAGACAGTTTGTATTTTGGCTCTAATGACGGTTGCCTCTATGCTTTAAATATGAAAACTGGCAACTTGCTCTTTGTCTTTGAGACTAGCTATCCAATCATTGGAGCCCCCCTGATTACCAGGAATGAAATAGCAGTAGGGTCACTCAGCGGTTATCTTTATGTTCTGGCGAGATTTACTGGTCAAGAGCTTTTCGAATACAATGCCCACAGTCCCATTATAACTCCCCCAATCTTGATTGGCAATCAAGTGATATTTTGCTGTCGTAATCGAGAAATGATCGCTTTGCGATCTCATAATGAGTTCTAAAGAGTCATTCTTAATTGCCGTTATAATTAATATAAGATTAGAGAGGAATTCAACGATGGGATTATTGACAGCATGGACACAATCCTCGCCCCAAGAGATTACTCGTGCCGATCTCGAATTGAATCTGGTGGCGGCAGCTTATGATTTTGTCAGGAGCGCAATTGCCTCCTTGAAAAAGATCCAGCTATATCCTCCGGGGCATCAGCTCATTGAAAAATTCGTGGAGTTGCCATTCGGTAAATTGCAAGGGATATTCAAAGTAAAAACCAAATTGACGTTTGAGTTGATCAATCGACGGCGCCTGGCAGTCGAAGGCGTATTTCTAAAGGAAGACGAATATACTCTGCGGCTCTCGGAAGCGATGGCTAGGAATGGGGTGGCCAATATTGTTCTTAATCATAGTATAACAACCGCCGAAATGCAGATATTTCTTTCCCATCTTTTCTGGAAAAGCGCTGCCGGAATGGATTTTAGTAATATAATCTCATCGAATCATATATCTGGCATTGCAGTCAATGTGGAACATCCGCATAAATTATTCGAGTTGCAGAACGTCAATTTTTTTGACGGCGATCCTCAATTCACATTCTGGCATCGCGTGAGGGAATTGCTTGAGCACAACCACAATGCCGCCATATCCTCCATAATCGGGGTTCCGCAGGATGATAAGCGGGTTCCGGAGGAATACGGGTTTGATATGCTCAGGAGCGCCGTGGCGGTCGTGGCCGAAGACTTGATTGAGGATATTCCGCTCAAAGAGATAATTTCCGATTTCAAAAAAATATTATCGGGCAAAGATGATTATATAAAGTATGATTCTCAAAGACTCCAAAATGGTATCAGAAAATTAATTAATCTAGTGGGTCAGAAACATGGCCGTGCGGCAACTGTAGTGGAATTTAAGAGATTATTTTCACATTGCGGTTTCAATGAAGAGGAATTGAATCAATTTTTCGATGATGCCAGTCGGGAGAGATTAAGGGCCATCGGAGGCGCAGAGAGGTTCTATGAGTTATTTGAGACCGGCCAGATAGATACCCCTATCGCCGGAGATTTCAGCGCTACAGTAAAAAAACTTATCACGGGGAATCTTTGGAATCCTCTTAAGGATTTACTAGGATCCTTGGCCGCAAAGATGTCAAAGGTGGACAAAGGTGCTTCGGAAAATGCACGACTTCTGGCAAGTGATCTGGTCAGCAGGGTCCTATCGGATTCTTCGGGTGATGTCTATGTGAAATTCCTGGAATATCTTGAAGAATTAGCGCGTCAGAATGCGCAGAATGATAAAGTTGCAGGTTTGATCTCCAATGGTATCCGTAAGCTCCTTTCCTTACGAAGATATTCGGACGCCCTTCCACTGGTTCATCTATTTGAGGAAAGCGGTTTTGGCTCGGAGATTCGTTTGGCCTATCGCCAATTGATTCTGAATGACAATATCTCGGCGCAGATCGCTTTGGATCTATCATGTTCTTCCAAACAGGATCGGCGGGCTATCGCTGAGGTAGCGATGATTCTTGGTAATGAGGCGCTGGCCGGCAAATTGATATTTTATATATCGCACGAGAATAAGGATTTAAGGTCACTGGTCCTGAGGATCTTGACCGCCATCGGAGAGCCAATAATTGCAGTTCTTGGTAAGTTTCTCGATACCGAAATAGATTTCACCCGCATGCCGGGGCAACCTGCATTGGCCGCAAATGAATGGTTCAAAATACGCAATGTAATCACCGTTATTTCGAAAGCAAGGCTTGACAAGGGTATTTCCATATTGCATAAACTTGGTGGCGACGCCGATAGACGAGTGCGGCTGGAAGTGGCGCGGGCTCTGGAGCATATACAAGGCGATGAAGCCATCGGGATTCTGGAAATTCTTTTCACTGATAGAGATTCAAAGGTCCGGGAGGCGGCGGTAATCTCCATTGGTTTATGCGGCCACCGACAATCATCTAAAATCCTTAGTGGCCTTCTCGAAACCGGTTCCAATATGTGGCCCCAAGTGATTACCTCCCTGGGCTACATCCAATCTACCGATGCGGTCAATCTGCTGATGCGTCTTAATCAGGACGTTGACTATCTACATCAATGCGGTTTTCCTCGAAAAGAGTTCGAGAATATCCGTAATGCCGCCTCAAAGGAGCTGGAAAAACCGGGTAATATTCATATTTTGAGTACTTCAGCCGGCATTCAACAAGATAAAATTGCAAGGCCCGAGCCTTTCTGACGCAGTTCCCACCATAGTTCAATTCAAACCTGGCGGATGCCGGCTTTGCCTCGATTCATCTTGGATTTTTCCCCCGGATACGCAAAGGGTTTAACCGAATCCGCAATCAGCGCGATATTGCCGCCATTTTTTTCTATTTTCCCGGCAATGTCCAGAACCCTGTATGAAAAGGTGACATCTCCGAATTTAAGATACGCATCGGGAAATAGTACGGCCTCGAATGTATCCTTCTTATCTTCGAGGGTTAAGAATTGCATAATCTTGCCATCACGGGTCTTTATCCGCTTGCGGTCGCTCAAGAAGCCTATCATGCGGACATTCTCATTGAGCTTGCCCAGCATCTGGGATGAATCTATGGCGGCATCGGGGCGAGGCACCGGCCCCAGCGGATGCGATGATGGTGACATCTCCAGAATCTCCATTTCATAATCAATCTTTTTCTGCAGTGAATAATCGGAAAGGCACGGTGCAGAAGAAATCCCCGAGGGCGCTTGCATCTCGAAAAGGGCCTCTTCCCGGGAGTGCTTCAAGGCGGCGGGATAGACAATCTCCATCTCCCACATCAATGATGGCCCATTCTTTCCTGTGAAGGATAGCGCTCCGCATTTGATAAGATTTACGCAATCATTCTTGGATAGCTTCACCCGTCGAACGAAATCATAGAGGTCGGCAAAACTCTGCTTTTCGCGTTCATCAATTATCTTTCTCATCGTTGCCGCGGGGAGATTTTTGACCTGGGAAAATCCCATTCGGATTGAATCCCCCTCTACCACAAAATCCACCTCGCTTTTCGCCACATCGATGCCGCGGATTTCGATTCCCAATCGCCGCGCCTCTTCGAGATAGACGGATGGGGCATAATAGCCAAGTCGGTTATTCAGGACGGCGCACATATATTCCAGAGGGAAATGGGTCTTAAGATACATCGCCTGAAAACTGACATGGGCATAAGTCGCGGCGTGGGCCTTGCAGAATCCGTAGCCTGAAAATTTGGCGAGGTTGAGAAAAAGCTCCCGGGCCATTTGGGGATTGAGGCCATTTCGCACACAACCGGCGATGAAGCTGTCGCGGAGGCTTCTCATCGATTCATCTCCTCTTTCCTTCGTCATAGCGCGGCGCAGCAGGTCAGCTTGATTGAGACTGAATCCCGCCGCGACCTCGGCAATTCGTAAAACCTGCTCCTGATAAATGACAGTGCCAAGCGTCTCCTCCAATATCGGTACCAATGATGGATGGGGGTAGGCAACTTCCTCCAGATGATTATGCCGCCTTAGATAAAGCTGTTTCATTCCGGAATCGGATGCTCCGGGACGGATTAATGCCAACGCCAGAGTGATATCATTTTCCTCCTTGGGTCGGATATCACGGAGCAACGCCCGCATTCCTGGGCTTTCGATCTGGAATACGGCGAGAGAGCGACCCTTGCGAAGCCTATCGTAAGTTCTCTCGTCATATTCTGGGAATTCGGGAATATGGCCGGTCCTTTGCCTCACCATCTCCGTCGTTTCCCTTATGACAGTGAGGGCGCGTTGTCCAAGCAAGTCTATTTTTACCAATCCCAGCTTATCTATCCCATGCATATCATACTGGGTGATGGCAATGCCTTTTGCCGACATTTCCAGCGGGACGAGTTCGGTAATTTCCCCAGGTGAAATTACGATCCCTCCGCAGTGAATTGAGAGGTGTCGAGGAAATCCATTAATCCGTATGGCGGTGTCCATGATGTTGCGGTAGGGTTTATCATTCAACGGCAGGTGCAAACTTTCTGCATATCTTCCGTTACAGTCCTGTAATTCGGAGAGCGGCCCATAGGGAAGACGTTTCGTGAATCGGGTGATTTCATTCGATGGCAGCCCATACACCTTGCATATCTCGCGAACCGCCATCCTGGCCTGCATAGTGATGTAGGAACATATCATTGCCACCTTCTCGTGTCCGTATTGTTCATAGACATAAGCCAGAACCCGGTCGCGCGATTTCCAGCACAAATCGAGATCGACATCCGGCGGGTCACTGCGGGCTTCGTTCAAGAATCTTTCAAAGTAAAGATTGTTCCTTATGGGATCAACTTCGGTATAGCCCAGCAGGAAGCTGACAATCGAACCAGCCGCGGAGCCGCGGCCAACAATCGGGATATTCTCTCGATGACAGAAATTGGCAATGTCATATACGACCAAAAAGTAGTCACAGAAACCCATACGGCGGATAGTCTCCAATTCGAATTCCAATCTGGCGATCACTTCGCCGCTTATCCGAGAGAATTTGACACCGAGATTCGAAATGCAGACATTGCGCAATCGCTCATAGGCGGTTATATCGCCGGTATCTATCTTCGGAAATTTGAGTTCGCCTAGGGGCAGTTTGAGATTGCATTTCTCTATGACTTCGGACAGAGATGCCAGCGCTTCCGGGAAATCCGAGAAAAGGTTTTGTGTGGCTTCCCGGGCGCGGAAATAGGAGGTTTCGGGAGCGCATTCACCGTTGCGCAAGTCTGATAGCAGGCAATTCCCATCTATCGCCCGCAGCACCTTATGAATGGCAAAATCCTCCGGCGACTCAAATGCAATCCGATTGGCGGCAACAGGCCGGATGTCGAAATCGTCCATCAACCACAGGTTTTTCTTGAGAAGGGGAGGGACGTATCGTGAGGGAACCGATTCAATTTTGAGATAGAGGTCTTCGCCGAAAATTTCTTTCAGTTCGCCCGGGGAATCAGTTTCAACGGCAATAGCCAGAATGCCATTTTTAAGGAAATGCAGAGTTTCTCTGCCGATACTGGAGTTGTGGAGGTTTTTTTCGGTTATCATGCGGCAGAGGTTCCCGTATCCAACATAGTTCATTGCATACAGGAGGAGGTTCCCAAGCTCGGTCTGGAGCTCGACCCCGATAATGGGCTTTATATTCCGGTCATCGCAGAGTTTGTAGAATTCTATCGCACCATATAGGCCGCCGCGGTCAGCAAGGCAGGCGGCATCAAAGCTGTTAGTGGATGACAACTCCACCAACCTCTCAATCGGGATAGTTCCATATTTGAAGGAGAAATTACTTTGTGAGTGAAGATGTGCGAAGCTCATAACCATATTGCCTTTTCTCATAGGTATTGGAAAGGGGCAAAGTTTTCCCGACAACTACCGAATGGTACCCGAATCTCTCCCTTATATCATCCATGCTTCGGGACACCCCCGACATCCTCTCCGAAAGTCCACCGAATAGATTTATCTGCGAGAGGTCCGGGACAAGATGGGAGAGAATAATCCCAATTTGGCGAAGCGCCACGCGTCGGGTATGGAGTTTATGATAATGACCCTTGAATTCCTCAAAAAGCTCTGATTCTATATTCGATGATTTCTGGAATTGAAATGGAAGCTCATCGAGGCCAAAATCGGAAAAGCGGAGCTTTATTTTGCCCGATAACGCCTTGAGCTTGAGGCGACGGAGTTTAGCTGAAGCGCGCTCAAGCAAATAATAGAGATGGGCATATATTTCTTCTTTGTCAATGACATCGTTATGGAAACTGCTTTCCCTGCTCACCGATTTTGGATTTCCGCTTTCCTTGACCGACCGCGGGTCAAGCCCTTGCGCGCAATCATAGAACTCTCCGCCCCGTAGGCCGAATTTATTTTCCAGGAGTTTTCTGGGGATTTTCAAGATATCGCCGATCGTCTCGACCCCAAAATCGCCGAGGGTGTTGGCGGTTTTATGCCCCACTCCGGGAAGCATTTTAATCGGCAGGGGAGATAAGAAATCCGCTTCGTCGCCTGGGGGGACGATCACCAGCCCGTCGGGTTTTTCCATTCCCGACGCTATCTTGGCGATCGTTTTGGAAGAGCCAATACCCACCGAGCAGGAAAGCCCGGTCGAGGATTTAATCCAGACTTTCAGCGACTCCGCATAGGAAGCCAGCTCCGAATAGTCTCGGATGCAGCCGGTGAAATCAAGATAAGCTTCATCGATTGAAACCGGTTCCACCAGCGGCGTGAAATCGTAGAAGATGCGGCAAATCCGATCCCAATAGTCCTGATATATGTGTGAATCCCCGCGAATGAAAATCGCTCCTGGAGTAAGCTTCCGGGCTTCGTGAAACATCATCCCAAATTTCACACCAAAACTGCGGGCGGCATAATTAGCGCAAATCACTATCCCTCGCTCGTTCGGAAGCCCCCCAACTATCACGGGCCGCCCTTTGAGCAATGGATTCATGCATTCCTCGACCGAAGCCAAAAATGCATTCATATCCACCAGCGCGATAATTCGATCATTTTTTTTCGTATTTGCCATAGGCGCAATATACTGCACGAATGTGCCGTTGTCAAGTATTTCGGAAAAAAATAATCAAAAATTAGAAATAGTTGGAATTTTGTGGGGAATTAGTTTGTTATTTGATTGAGATGGTTTTAAAAAGCTGATAGGTCAAAAGGCAGGCCTGAAAACCATCTGGCGGCCAGCCATAGAGCCCCCGAAAGGGGGCTTCTTACATCGGGAGAGCTGGTTTATATCAGGTATCAGGAAACCCAATAACGCCATATTTTTGGAGCTCTGATTTGATGATATTTTCAATGGAGCCGGTGCCATTATAATGTATAAAGATGGCGTTCAGGGAATTCCGTTCGTAGATTTTCCTTTTCTGTTCGGTTCGGTCGCGGTAATAGGGCATATGGTTATATCCGCAAATTTCCAAAAATAAATTATGGTCGGGCAGGAAAAAATCAGGTCGATATTTTCTGCCGCCGAGGAGCATCAAAGGTTCATACTGAAATTTTATTTGATTTCTGAATAAAAAGTCGGCGCAACGTTTCTCATATTGGGATCGAACCTTGACGCCGGAGTCGGTTTCAATCGTTGGTTCGAATTTCAGCTTTCGGGGAAGCTTAATCCCACGGGGTCGAGTGCTAATTCCGGCTTTTGCTCGCTTCTTCGGGGTGCGCATTTTCAGTAAGGTAGGTTAGATGGTAGAATGAGAAAATCGGATTATTAAATAACACAAAAATCCAGGTCCCCCAACTTGAGTTGGGGGACTTGGAAACTCAAGAAAGATCATTTCAGCAAAGTCATCCGCTTAGTAAAAACTTTTTCATTCACGGTCAACTTGGAAAAATAAATGCCGCTCGAAAAGAGTGATGCATCCCAGCTCACTGTGTGATCGCCGCCGCTGATCTGACCATCAAGAAGCGTGGCCACCCTCTGTCCCAAAAGGTTATATATCTCCAGCTTTGCCATGCAATCTTGGGCCAATTGATAGCTGATTGTCGTTTGGGCATTAAATGGATTGGGATAGTTATCTTCCAGTGCAGTTTCCGTCGGGACTCCAAAGCTCTCATAGTTCGGATCATTACCCCATCCGCCATTTAGGGTCCATTCGTCAGTCCCGGAATCAGTGCGACTACCTGCCACTGTGAATTGGAAGGATGCGGAATCGCAAGCGGAGCCGGAATGATCTCCGCAATAAGCAGAATATTTGTAGGTTCCCAATGGGGCATAGCCCGGTACTGATTGATTTAGATGAGTGGCGATATATTGGCCGGGATTGACCAGAATATTGGAGAACGCATCCAATTCGTAAAAAGCATTGTTGTAGTGAACTCCGACCCATATATCTGTAATAACGGGGTCAGGGTTCGGATTACCGATGATACCAACTAATCCAAAGGAACCCCCAGGTGGAACCATAATGGGATAGGTATCAGGAACCATATTGACGTCTGTGCATGGAGGCACCGGCGCTCCTTCAACCTTCACCAGATAGAAATCCGCCTCCAATACTCCGAACGATTCCGTAAATCCGGCAATTACAAAACCTTGGTCGGTGGTTTGCTCCACGCTGTGACCCCAATCATTGTCGCTACCGCCATAAGTATGAGTCCATTGGCTGTTGCCGGAGGCGCCAGTTTTTACCAGATAGAAATCGAGCATTCCGGCCCCAAAGGAATCGGTGACGCCGGCAAAGGCGTAGCCCCCATCATTGGTTGCCTTTACGCTGTAGCCTCGATCATCGCCGGCTCCGCCATAGGTCTGAGTCCATTGGCTGTCACCGGATGCGTCGATTTTGACCAGATAGAAATCATTTGAACCAGCACCATAAGACGATGTGAATCCTGCCAAAACAAATCCCCCATCAGAACCATAATCAATGGAGTAAGCATAATCATCTTGCGCTCCTCCATAGGTCCGTGTCCAGGTCGCATAACCCGATGAATTGGTTCTGACTACGAAAATTTCATTGCCATTTCCGAATGAGGTGCTATATCCGGCAATATAATAACCGCCATAGATACCGCCTTCTTTGACCGACCAGGCCACATCATCGCCATTTCCCCCGAAAGTACGAGACCAGAGCGAGTCTCCACTAGAGTTAAGCTTTACGATATAGAAATCCCATCCCCCGGAACCAAAAGAAGCCGTTGAACCGGCTACGATATACCCACCATCACTTGTTTGACTGATTGAGTGTGCTTCATCGTGCAAGGCGCCGCCATAGGTGCGCGTCCACTGCGCAATCCCCTGGGCATCAGTTTTCACAATGTAGAAATCGGTCCATCCCGCGCCAAAGGATGCCGTATATCCGGCAATGATATAACCGCCATCATTGGTCTGTTGTGCAGAGTATGGCCAATCAAGATTATTGCCGCCATAAACGTGAACCCATTGGTAAGTCCCGGCAGAGTCGGTTTTGGCCAAACTAAAATCCCAATTGCCAGCGCCGTATGACCTGGTGGGACCTGCCATGATAAATCCGCCGTCACTGGTTTGCTGAACTACTCGTGCTTCTTCCCGCTCCGGCCCCCCATACGTGCGGGTCCAAAGCGTATCACCTGGAGATGCAACTGCCGCCAAGACTGAAGCCAGAATGAAAGAAACCGCCAGCCAAAATGTCTTTCCCATAAATCCTCCAAATGCGTTAAAGTTTTTAATGTGAAGATGTCTATAGCCCCAATATAAATTTATGGGAGTCTCTGTCAAGCTATTTTTCAGTAAATCTATAATAATATCGGAACCCACATTTCTCAGCGCCCACCGAAGCGAGCAAAATCAGCTTATTGCCGAAGGACTCTTCTGAAAGAGAGGAAGGTGACCTGGACTATGACACTGCGCAGTTAAGATTTGTTTGAATTCTTCTTGTGTGCGTTCCAGATAATCATTACCAGTATTCCCATAATCACGATGGGCGGCAGTGGTATGAGCGACACAAATGCGAATGAGAGCAGAACCGTATTGGCCTGATGATGCAGCATATCCAGAATGACACGCACCAGAAATATGTAATAGACCACAATGAGACCGATCGCAAGTAATACAACTGGAATCAGCCAACAAAAATAATCAGAGCACATAGGATAACTCCATCGGTGAATATTGATTTTGTGAAAAGGATAGCCGAGGAAGATGGAGATGTCAAATGAAAATGTCTGCGAAGGGTGGCATGATCAAATTTGGGCTGGCGATGGGATGGGGAACCTGCTCCCATTTGTAGGGTGGGTCAGGTCTGTTTCATATTGCACAACATAGGATGAGGCAGCGCGTTTGTCTTATCACGAGGCAAGATTCTTGACCCACCTATTCGGTCTGGGATACGAAGTGGTAATTTCAATTCCCCAACCCACCCTACGATAGTGAGTAAGAATTTGTTGTATTCATTTTGAGAATTGCTTAATTGGTTAACAAGGGACTATGAATAAGAACATCGTGATACCCAGAGACGCAATTTCCCAATTCTGCCTGCGCAATCATATCCGCAAGCTTTCGGTATTTGGTTCAGCTTTGAGAGATGATTTCCATCCCGACAGCGACATAGATGTTCTGGTGGAATTCGAAGATGGACATGTGCCGGGTTTCGCTTTTTTCGGCATGGA
>PFXJ01000021.1:16915-31835 GCA_002791595.1 candidate division Zixibacteria bacterium CG_4_9_14_3_um_filter_46_8 | reverse complement strand
GGAAGGAAGGTCGATTTGCACACTCCCAATTTTCTCAGCCGCTATTTTCGAGACAGGGTCTTGAAGGAAGCTGAAGTGCAATATGCACGGTGACAAGGACGTAGGATGGGTCAATTCGACCGATACGAGGATGAGGTTGATAGGTCACCGATATCGGATATTCCTGAGAAATATTATTTTCGACCCATCATTGATGAATGCGGAGGTGATGGGTCAGTCTGCCGGAATGTTTTCTAACAAATGCCACGCGGGTGGCTCCAACCGCATCTCGATATTAACTTATTGACCCATCCTACGTCTATAAAAACATGGCTGTATTTTCGTAAGCTGACGCTTACTCCGATAAAGCCATGCCACATCTCCCGTCTCAGGAGGACAGGCATTCTTGCCTGTCAAGTAGGTGGGTCGCCTGTCTACGGCGGCTTGACTCCGACAGAGGACTGATCTACTCCAAGAAGCCGGTATCAAGTAGCGCCCCCTTTTGTGCCTGTGCCATGGCAACACTGGGCGTCTTCGCTTGAACCTCTTGGACCAACTCAAAACCTCTTTTTTCTAGATTGGTTGTGCGCCAGCTATTCCCCTTAAAGGCTGGCACCAGCCACAAAGCAAAATAGGCGCAGTTGCAGAGAACAATTAGCATCAGCAAATATGTCTCCGATAGAAGTAGTTGAGACGCGATGCCAATCTGGAGAACTATTAGAACCAAGAACCAGGTTCCGGTTTTTCCCCAAAGTTTCTTGCTCAACATCCAAAGTAGGAATAAAGGCGGCGGACCGAGGAAGAAGGCAGGCCAAGAAAAACCTACCTTCACGGCTTCATACCCGTTAATAGGATGCTTATACACCTTGAATGTCTTCATGTTTTTTCCCTTTTACCTTTCCAGATAGCTACTTATTATGGAACTAATGAATATTCTTGGCTTAGCCATACTTATCCTCCGTAATGCTCGTATTCTGCAACTATGCCGGTGGCATCTTTTGCACATTTTCAACTCGGCCGTCAGGCGCGGCGACCTGACGGCACAAACAAAAAATTATGTCAACATTGGAGCTAATAGCACCCCAGCCTTACCCATCAACTCTATGAATTGCCCTGCAATCACCGAGTTCTGAATTCCCAGCCAAATTGCTCTTATCACCGATTTGTTAGGGTCGGGTTTCTGTAATTGGGACTGAATACTATCAATGTCAGCGACAAGCGTTAGCTTATCATTGCCGCTGATAGCCGATTCCTTTCCAATAGCATTTCGTAGCTCATTCAAAACAGACGCCAATTCCGCAAAGTTTGTGTTAACAATATTGCCCCTGCCGACAACAGTCACACCTCGAATATTGGTGATATTGATACTATTTTCCTTGTCCTCTCGCTGATACAATGATGCGCCCTCCAATTTGTCTATCCCCACATAGGATATTTTATATGTGACCCTTTCGGCTTGTTGGGTTGTGCCCTTTTTCGTAGTAAATGCTCGGTTGTCAACCTCTTTCTTTGCCCAACATTTCTGCACCAGGTAATCGAGGTTGCTGGTGACCTCCTTCTGGTTGAAATCCTGCTCCTTTAAGGCCTTTTGTAGATCACGAATGCCAATACTCGTGGTCTTTGGACCTCTAGCATTTTTGTGAATATTGTAGAGATATCTAAGGATTCCGTCCCGAACAAGATCATTAGGATTCATCGTTGCCATTGTTTTTGTATGAGTTTTTATCATATGGACCTCACTAATGTTTGAGTTTAAGCTTATTGCCTTTTGTTGGATTCAAGCCGTCGGGTCTGCGACCCGACGGCGTTCAATCAAGCTATCTAACTAACTCCTCCCATATGTGCGAGTATTCTTGTGGCACGTAGCACACAACGCGATCAGATTACTCAATGTGTCCGGACCGCCCGCTGTTCTGTGATGTGCTTCCCAAATCCCCAGGGAGAGGTAATGTGGACACCGATCTCCTGCGCGATGATGTTTACATAAGCTCATCGAACATTCGCACCTTCCGCCAGCCCTTTGATATAATGCCTGACGGGTCGATTCAGAAATTGCCATAGGGTAACTTCCTCCTATTAACATTGAGCCCCAATCAGAGACATTTCTTCTTGACAATAAGGAAACGGCGGGTTATATTGAAATGTATCTAACAGGGCTCGGTTTATGTTTTGTACTAACCCGCCCCTTGTTCTTGGGAAGCACCGCTGTAACGGTGCTTCCCATTCTTTTATCTTATTTCTTTCTTCTACCTCTCGTACTTTCATACTTAGCTTTATTCAAGTCAATGAAGATTAAATCATTTTCTTCGTCCTTTTGAGCAATATAAGCCTTCGTTTGCTCAAAGTCAATACCATAATAAGTCAAGAATGAACGTGCAGAAATAATCATATCTGCACCACGCCTTATAAGACGGGTAGTAATATCCTTCTCTTCATCCTTAACAAACTTGAATCCAACAAGATTCCTTTCCTGATCATAATATAATCTACAATGCGCTTTTTCTGCAAGATTATATTTGTTAATTGCGCCTTTGCTGAAGCCAATGTTGCCATTACTCCTAATGGAAATTTTGGCGGAAAACGTCTTTCCTATTTTATCAAACAATTCAAATGACATAATTACTCCATATTATGACTTATTATAAAACGATAATTCCAATATGTCAACAACTATTTTCCTTTTATTATATCCAATAAGTTATTATCGCTTATCGCATATACAGCTGCTCAATACTCGACGAATATTCGACAATTATAAGTCAGTCAATATCGAAATCTCAAGAAGGTCAAGTCATTTCTTGGGAGTTTGATATGCTGGTGGCTGCTTATAAAGCACAAATTCCAATAATTTCCTCGCTCCCCCCTTGCTCCCCGCCCCAATCTCCATAGGCGGACCGGCGCAGGAGGGACAGCCATCATCGCAGGGGCATTTGGTCAGGTGGTCATGGCAGGCTTGCAAGATTTCCGGCGCCTGATTGAATATTTTTTCAGCAAAACCGACGCCTCCGGGGTAATGGTCATAGATGAAAATTGTGGGCTTTTCGGTGAACGGGGCGCGCACCATCGCCAGCGTGCGGATATCTGACGGGTCCGACATTATCCATAACGGCGTAATATTATTCAGCAGGTTGGCGACTCCCTGAAGGCATCCGCCAAGCTTCTCTTGCCCAAAGCCAAATTGCTGGCCGATATCAGTAGGTAGCTCTAACCAGAAGGAGGTGGTTTGCATCTCCAGTTCCGGCATGCTAAGCTTTCCCCAGCCGACATTTTCGTGGGTGAAGAATTTAATTTTTTTGAATAGGACTGTGACCCGACGGACGGAGACTTCGCCGCGGTTGAGGATGACCCCGGGAGTAAGGTGGGAAGATGCCCCCTCTGCGGACGGCAAGGATGTAGTCCCTACAGGTGAGGGAGATATTCCCCTCTTGAGAGGGGATAAAGGGGTGTGTAATGTTTCGGCGGCGAGTCGAGTGGATTCAGTGATGTCTAACACCTCGATATTCGTTTTCGATTCGGCATCGGTGTAATAGTCCACACCGGATGGTTTGACATACGCCTTTTTGCCCTCCCAATCGAGTTCGGTAACCTGGTACTGCTCGTTCTGGTGCAAATAAATGGCATCAGGATGAATCAATTCCGATGCGGAGAAATAATCGACTTCGCCTATGACGCGATTGTTATCGGTCTCATCCATTATGACAAAATTCTGCGGCGTGGCGGTGCGAAGCGAAACCTGCTCCGCCGGATAAATCTCCGATGCCCAATGGAATTTATTGCCCGATTTGTGCAGGACTTTGTTGTCATTTAGATATTGCAGGATTGGCAGAGTGCTTCCTGGAGAAATATTGCCGAATTCTTCATCATAGGAGAATGGCAATTCGAAAGCGGCGCATTTTAGATGCGAGGATTTTATCATCAGGTTTTCCGGATCAATAATTCCGGATTCAGGAGATGTTGCGAAAAAATAATCCGGGTGTTCGATCATAAATTGATTCAGAGGCGAACTGCTTGCAACCATAATCGCCAGGGAGGTTTCCGTGGAACGTCCAGCCCGCCCCGCCTGTTGCCAACTGGAGGCGATATTGCCGGGATAACCGACCATAATCGATGCCTGCAGTGGCCCGATATCGATTCCCAATTCCAGCGCGTTGGTGGATACTACGCAGCGGATCCGGCCATTTCTTAAGCCCCGCTCGATTTCCCTTCGTTCATTTGGTAGGTAACCGCCTCGATAACCGCAAATCGCATCCTGATTGATTTTCAATTCCTGGGCCACCTGTTTCAAATAAGTGGTCAACACTTCTACCCGTAAGCGAGACCTGGCGAAGACTATGGTCTGAATATCATTTCCCAAAAGCATCCTGGCGACATCCCGTGCCTCGAACAGGGAGCTTCGCCTGATGCCCAGTTGTCTATTCACGATGGGCGGATTATAGAGGAGGAAATGTTTTTCTCCTGATGGAGCGCCATTGTCGTCAATCAGTTCGCATTTTGCTCCACAGATTTTTTCGGCAAGCTCCAAAGGATTGGCGATGGTGGCGGAACAACAAATGAATTGGGGATGACTTCCATAAAACTCGCAGATTCGCCGCAATCGTCGAATGACATTGGCAAGATGACTTCCGAAGACGCCGCGATAGTGGTGTATCTCATCAATAACCACAACTTTAAGATTCTCGAATAATCTAATCCATCGGGGGTGATGCGGCATTATTCCCGAATGCAACATATCGGGATTGGTAATGATGATATTTCCGGCGGATCGAACTGCTTTCCGTGCGGAAGCTGGGGTATCGCCATCGTAAGTATAGGTTTTAAGGTCGATGCCCAAATTATCTATTACGTCCATCAATCCTGATAGCTGATCCTGAGACAAAGCTTTGGTTGGGAAAAGATAAAGGGCTCGCGCCTCCGGATTCTTGATTATGGTATCGATAACCGGCAAGTTATAGCACAGAGTTTTGCCCGATGCGGTCGGGGTAACCACAACCGGATTTTTGCCTGAATGAAAACTATCAATCGCTTTCCGTTGATGGGTATATAGTTTCTTGATTCCCTGTTGACTCAGGGTGCCCCTCAATCGGTCATCGATAGAGGAAGGGAATTCCTCGTATCTAGCTTCCCTTGAAGAAATGGTTTTCCAAAATGTGAGTTTGGATTTGAACTGCTCCGAGTTGTGTAGAGTGTCTATGAGTTGATTGAGATTCATCGCTGAGCCCGTTCTCCTGCGTGATAAGAGCTTCTGACCAGCGGTGCGCAAAATGCATTCTCGAAACCTATCGAACGGGCATAGTCTTCAATCTCCTTGAATTCATCGGGATGATAATATCGTATCACCGGATGGTGTTGTTTCGATGGAGCAAGGTATTGCCCCACCGTCAGGAATCTGCAACCATGCTCACGAAGGTCTCGAAGGGCTACCTTCAATTCCTCTAATGTTTCACCCAGACCGACCATCAATCCCGATTTTGTGGGGATCTTTGTAAGATATTTTGAAGCCTTCTCCAACAATTCCAGCGAACGAAAATAGTCGGATTGAGGTCGGACTTCAAGATAAAGCCGCTTGATAGTTTCGAGATTATGATTCAGCACATCAGGTCCGGCATCAAGCACAATCTTCAGACACTCATAATCACCCTGAAAATCCGGTATCAAGACCTCAACCTTGCAATGTGGTCGAGCGCTTTTTATCGACTTAATTGTCTTTGCATAGATGGATGCGCCACCGTCTGCAAGGTCATCGCGGGTTACCGAAGTTATAACCACATAATCCAGACCCATCGCCTGCACTGCCTCAGCCACCCTCTGCGGTTCGTCAATGTCAAGACCGCAGGGTGCGGTAGAGGAGACATTACAAAAAGTGCAGTTTCGAGTGCAGCTATCGCCGAGAATCAGAAATGTCGCCGTTCCATTTCCAAAACACTCCCCGATATTTGGGCATAATGCCTCCTGGCAAACAGTATGCAATCCCTTTTCGCGAAGGAGCTTCCTGATCGATCCGTATCCTTCACCACGAAAAGCTTTCACTTTCAGCCAATCAGGGCGTTTGACTGGAATGGAGTTCATGTATGGAAAATGTTATTTATTTCAGGCAAAATGCTCTTCGATATACTTGCCTGCCGCTACCGCCGCGGTGGTTCCATCTCCGACAGCGTTGGTTATCTGCTTGCATAATTGCTTGCGGACATCGCCAACTGCATATATTCCGGGGACACTGGTTTCCATTTTAAAATCAGTAAGGACATACCCGCCTTCATCGGTCTCCACCAGGCTGCTGAAAATGCCTGAATTTGGGGTGAAGCCAACGAAGGGGAAAACCGCGCCGACCTCCAGAGTCGATTCCGAGTCGGTTTTACTGTTCTTGAGGGAAATCGATTCGACCTTATCTTGCCCATTGACCTTGGTCACAACAGAATCCCAGATGAATTCGATTTTATCGTTCTTGAAGGCGTGTTCCTGGATAATCTTGGCGGCGCGAAGCTTATCCCGACGGTGGATAATATAAACTTTGCGCCCGAATTTTGTCAGAAAAGTCCCTTCTTCGACCGCCGCATCTCCTCCGCCGACAACAGCGATTATTTCGCCCTTGAAAAATGCGGCATCGCAAATTGCGCAATATGAAACCCCGCGTCCGTAAAGCTCCTTTTCCCCAGGCACATCAAGGAACCTCGGAGTACCGCCGGTGCAGGCGATTACCGCTTTGCATCGATATCGATTCTGGTCTGTAGAGACTACCTTGTAGCGCCCATCGAGGGCTATTGAATTTACTTCCTCCATAGCTAATTCCATCCCGAATTTCCGGGAATGCTCCAGCATTTTGGCGGCAAGCTCGGAGCCCCCGATGGACAGGAAACCTGGATAATCATCGATTCTCTCGGTATTGGCAATCTGGCCTCCGGGAGTTAGTTTTTCCAGGCAGATAGTCTTCAATTCGGCTCGGGAGCAATATAGGCCGGCGGTTAACCCGCCGGGACCGGCGCCGATTATGACCACATCATAATCAATCATCTGAATCCTCTCATAATTACATTAAACAATAGATGCCATAGCGTCTATCGTTAGATCAAGATTGAAGTTAAGTAGAAAGAGTTTTATTTTCAATATAATTTATACGCAATATCTTGGTCGAACCTGCCCAGAAAAAATATCTTGACTTGGTGGATTAGATTCATATTATGCATATTTGTCCGAAGAATATTGGAAAGCCCGTTTAGATTTAGGCTGAATCCTATATTTTAGATTCGGGCAGGAGTTGGGCGGCTTAGCCAAGTGGTAAGGCAGAGGTCTGCAAAACCTCTATACTCCGGTTCGAATCCGGAAGCCGCCTTTTTTTATTGCCAATTGTTTCCAGAAGATTTACTTTTCGACGCCGGTTTCAAAAAGATGATTAATTATGCCGGAGTGGCGGAACTGGCAGACGCAAGGGACTTAAAATCCCTCGGTGAGTAATCACCGTACCGGTTCGATTCCGGTCTCCGGCATTGATTTCAATTATTGTTGTTTGATATTGACCGCATTAGTTTTAGGGAATCGACAATAGGAAGCAAACGGCAAAGATCTCCTTTGCGGATTCTCAAATTTCAACCCTCGCAAACTAAAGGTCAAGGTTGGATCATCATTTCGGTGAATTTGCCGCTTTAGCAACAGCAATCTGTTGGGCATTTACCTCGATATTTTTTACAATCAGCAGTTCGAGGGTCGGGGCATTGGTGGTCAATACGGTGCGCTTGGCCGTTGCTTTATTACTGCTAACCCTGACTCATTTGGCTATCTTCGGGCAAATCATTCCAGCTCAAGCCGCATTTCACAATTGGTTATGGTTGGGAATATCAGCGATTATCGGTCTGGTTATCGGAAATAGTCTTCTGTTCAAAGCATTTGTGGTGATGGGGACCCGTCTGTCGATGTTGCTGATGTCACTGGTGCCAATTATTGGCGCCATCACGGCATTTTTCCTTTTCAAAGAAACTCTCTCCATATATGAAATATTGGCCTCGTTGATAACTATCGGCGGCATTTCATGGGTAATAATGGAGAAAGGTGAAGGCGGAGGGGGAGTTCGATTGCGGGGCAAGCCACTGATTTTCGGCCTCTTGTTGTGCATCGGTGGCGCGGCTGGTCAAGCCTTTGGCTTGATAGCTTCTCGAATTGGAATGGAAGGCAACCTGCCGGCTTTATCTGCCAATCTCATCAGGATGTTAACCGCCACTATCCTGATGTGGACAATGAATTTGCTATCTGGAAGAGTCGTATCGACTATTCGGAAATTAAGGGATGTCAAGGCGACTGCATATCTATTTGGCGGCGCTATGTTTGGACCTTTCATTGGTGTATGGCTTTCCCTAATTGCCATTAGTCACGCCAAGATCGGTATTGCCTCAACCTTGATGTCGGTAACGCCAATCTTGCTCTTGCCATTGTCGCACTGGATCTATAAGGAAGAAATCAGTATTCGAGCAGTTATCGGCACATTCATCGCCGTGGCTGGTGTAGCGATATTATTCCTCCTCTGAGTCGTAGCCAAAGAATCGGCAATTAGGTGCAATTTGAATTGCGAAATGCAACAAGATGGCATAGTATTGCGTTTAATACTAGAAATGGAAGGGAATCAAAGGAATAAAATATGAAATGTCCTGCCTGTAAGAAGCCGATGATCGTTCTTGAGCTGAATCAAGTGGAGATAGATCACTGTGCCTTTTGCGGCGGAATATGGCTCGATTCTGGCGAACTGGAACTATTGCTCGGCAATTTGGAGAAGGCTTCCTCGATGTTGAATTCATTCGCCGTCGATTCGACCATCGCCGAGAAAAAAGTGAAGTGCCCGATTTGTCGGTCGAAAATGGTCAAAGTTCTCTGCGGCCCTGAGCGGAAAATCGTTATCGATAAATGCGCCTCCGGCGACGGCTTGTGGTTCGATAAAGGGGAGCTCTATGACATCGTGAATGATGGCCACTTTGGAGAAAACTCAGATACGCTTGATTTCATCAAAGAGATATTCAAAAATAGCATTGTAAAATAAGGAGGATGAATGGTCGCAATTTTAGTTCTTTTGGCGATTATAGTAATTTTCGCCTTCATCGTGATCGGGATGTATAATGCATTAATCCGATTACGCAATCAGGTGGATAACGCTTGGTCCCAAATTGATGTTCAGCTTAAGAGGCGTCACGACTTGATCCCCAACCTGGTCGAGACAACTCGCGGTTATATGAAACATGAGCGGGAAACTTTCGAAAGCATAACCAATGCCCGAGCCAAAGCTATGGGCGCTGGAACAGTGGGCGAAAAATCAGCGGCAGAGGCTGAGCTTTCGGGAGCCCTTAGCAAATTCCTGTTGGTGGTTGAAAACTACCCTGATTTGAAGGCGAATCAAAATTTCTTGGCGCTACAGGAAGAACTTACTTCCACCGAGAATAAAATCTCATTTTCACGTCAAGGATATAATGATCAAGTGCTGTTCTATAACAATAAGATTCAAATGTTCCCCTCGAACATCCTGGCCGGGATGTTCAATTTCCTAAAACGTGAATTTTTCGAAATTGAAGACAAGGGCGAGCGTCAGGTTCCCAAGGTCAGTTTTTAATAAAATATGTGGGAATTGATCCGCGCCAATAAGCGTAAATCGTTTATCCTCGTCTCCTTGATGGGGACTGTGCTCTTGTTACTAGGATACCTTATTGGAGAGGCCTATTTGCCTAATGGCGGATTCGGGGGGATGGCTGTCGCCTTCATTATATGGATTTTCTTGGCTTTGCTAAGCTATTACTCCGGCGATTCGCTCCTGCTTATGGCCAGCCGCGCCAAGGAAGTGTCCCGTGAGGTTCATCCCCAGCTATTCAATGTGGTGGAAGAGATGAAAATTGCATCGAATCTGCCCAAGATGCCCAAAGTATATATCATAGATGAGGAAGCCCCCAATGCTTTCGCTACTGGCCGTAATCCAGATAAATGTGCAGTGGCCGTTACCGCAGGGTTGCTTTCCAGGTTAAATCGTGATGAGCTGCAGGGAGTGATCGCCCATGAAGTGGGACATATTACCAACCGCGATGTGATGTTTGTTACTATGGCGGGAGTGATGCTGGGTGCAATCGTGCTGATCTCCCAAATTTTTCTACGAAGTCTATTTTTCTCGTCCCAGTCCTCACGCCGATATAGAAGCCGTTCAAATGAAGGAGGCGGCCAACTTCAATTGATCCTTATGGTCGTGGCCGTTGTATTTGCTATCTTGGCCCCGATAATGGCGCAACTTTTGTATTTCGCTCTTTCTCGAAGGCGTGAATACCTTGCCGATGCGACATCGGCCCGCTTAACGCGCTATCCAGAAGGCTTGGCCTCCGCCCTGGAAAAAATCTCGAACTCCAATGTGGAGATGCAATCTGCCAATAAAGCGACCGCGCCGATGTATATCGTCAATCCATTCGTTACCATTCACAACAAGCTTTCTTCCTGGTCCAGTACTCATCCGCCGACGGAGGAGAGGATTAGGATTCTGCGGAATATGGTTCATGGCGCAAACTATATCGATTATCAGGACGCTTTTTCTAAGGTTCGTGGTAAACTATCAGCGATAATACCATCATCCGGTTTGAACGACAAAGAGCGAATCGATATTCGAGGCGCGGGATTATCGGAGGCGGGAGTTGATGCAAAGAAACAGAAACGCAATCTTGGCGACTTAATGGCAACTCTCAATAAATACGCATTTATCTCCTGCGCATGCGGATTGAAGATGAAAGTGCCGCCCGAATTCAAGGAACCCAACGTCAAATGCCCTCGTTGCGGCAAAATCAATCAAGTGCCGCCAGCCGAAATCATTGCCGCCGCGGCTGCCGCCTCCGGAGACATAAAAATAAAATAATAAAAATCAAATTGCTGATGAAGAGTTATTATTTAAGGAGAGTGATTTTCCTGGTAATCGCCCTGCTTCCGGCAGTGAGTTTGAGAAAATATAGGCCGCTGGCATATTGGCTCGCATTCCACGAAATGTGATGCTCACCGCAGGCGAGATACTCATCTAAGAGTATTTGAAGACACTCACCTCGAATATTCAATATCTCCAATTTTGCCTGACTGGCCCTCTGGAGGTTGAATCTGATGGATGTGACGGGATTGAATGGATTCGGGAAATTAGGATATATGAATAAGTCTGATGGCAGGGGCTGAGCTGATGGATCTTTAATCCCGGATTCCCCTTCATTGAATGCCGCCCAGGCGGCATCAATAAGGTTGGAGACGTTGCTGGCAAATATCTGGGTCAAGTAAGCATTGGCATTCCCGTTCGGGTGCGAATCCCCGCTTTCTCCTCCGTATTCGCTCTTGAGGCGGTTGGGATGCTCCGGATGGTCGTCAGCATAGGAAAGCGCATCAAACATATCAAAAACCGCCACGTTATTCAGGCTTGGATTCGCAATGTTGTAATTACTCAGCCATTCTGATTTCAGCCAGCTAGCAAAAAGCCTTGCGCGATGGGCTTCCGCATCATTGGTGGCATCTATCGGAGCATAATGGCGCGGGGGAGATATAATCACTATGAACAAGTTTTCTGGATTCTGCGCGAAGATATCTTCCAATGGTTGATAGGAGAATCCTCCTTGATTGTATAGATTCCCCGGACCTTCAGAGTGTCGAAAGATAGATTTGTAATTGGCGATGGTCCTGGTTGAACTAAAGGGATTACCCGGTTCAATTCCATCTGCGGTTATATTGTTATTTGGGTAGCAGCTTTTAAACATTATGATCCGGTTAATCCCATTGATGCAATTGTGGATTTTTATTCCATCGAGGTAATCATTAAACCAGAATATCCAGTGCTGCATATCAGTATAATCGCCGGTGATTTCCCCGAGAGATGCCGGTCGGCCGCCATTAGGCTGAATTGTTGTGCCATAGGTAATACCATTTCGATTCTCGATATAATCCTTGGAGATAAGAGCGGTATTAAGGCTATGTTCGAGCCAATTTTGCCCTACCGAATGATGAATGAAAACCAAGTCATCAACATTCAAATCCGGATCGGCTGATCGGAAGCTATCGTGACCACACATCAAGTTTGATATAAAGAGAAGAAATAGTACAGCCCCGAAAGTCAGTATGATGCTTTTCAATATAATCTCCCGTTAATGATCCGTTTGAAACTCCAAATTCATTCCAACAAGAACAATTAATCCAATTGACGATGTGATCGGCAGAAAAGGTATATCAGTAATGTCGTCTGGTCTTTGCCCCGAATTAGAGCGAAGCTTATTTTAATTTGAGATACAGTGTACGTGAATAATTGGAGTTGGTCTTCTTATTAATTCCGGTTCCTTCTTTACTGGCCCCCGACGCCGCCGCTCCGATTAAGCTTGCCAGAAATATTGCCATTGACCTCCACGGTCCACGACCCGGAAAAAGGAGAGTCGCTACCCTGCGATTTATACAAAACATTCACCTTATCGCCCCCATCGAAAACCAAGGAATTATTGCCGTCGATGATATTGGTGAATTTGTAGCTTCCCCCTTGAAAAAGATGGCCATTGACTATCCTGGAAACTTCCTGGTCGCCTCTCTGTTGGATGTACTTCTCAATAATGATGGTGATTCCACTATCATTATAAAGCGTCACCCTCCCCGGGGAAGGTGGGGCTGTAGGGTACTTCTTTTCGTTGCAGGATAATAATAGGGCTGGAATTAAGAAGATACTTGATAAAATGCAAATCCTGAATCTCATTCCGATTTGAACCTTCTCTATAACGGTTTTCCTCCTCGCCCATATATAATAAATAACCCTGAATCAATCAAGAAGATTCTTCAGCCGCCGATAAATTTGCAATTTCCCGAAGTCTGGACTATGGCATCACAATTATCTCTTTATGTCCAAATATGATCCCGGCGGGTTTGATTTTGGTGTACGATTATCATCGTGACAGCCTCCGCACTGCGCCTTTTTTTCATATTCACGGTTCAGGTGGCAGTCGGCACAATCTATTCCGGAATGGATTTCATCAAGCTGAAGTCGGGTCACGGCGTGTTTGAATGTAGCCAGATTCCAACCTTCATGGCAAGCAATACAGTCTCGGCTGAGTTTTGAGATTCTTTTTCCAGTCGGATGGCACGCCCGACACTCCAGCCGTTGGTGATAGACGTTTAGCGGCCATCCGGTAGCGGCGTGCGTGAATGCCGGTTTCTGCACAGTATCATGGCACGTTCCGCAACTGCTGTTCTTATGACAACCAGAACAAATAGCATGGATTTCCTCCTGCGATTTGTGGGTCGTAGCCTGTTTTTGAAGATCATGGCAGTGACTGCAGCTCTCCTGTTTGTGGCAATCAACACACCTAAGGCCAAACAATTCGATATGATTTTCATGGTAAAATGTAACAATAGGGCCCTTTTCGTAAGGCGTATAATAGACTTTTATCCCTGGAATGGTGATTCGAGGATGTGGACGGCCGATGATATCGGTCTTATCAGATTCGGCTTCGCCAAGGTTCGCTCCTTTAATCGGCAGGTGGCAGATTCTGCACTCCGTGTCATGGCTCCATTCTCGGTGACATGAAAGGCATTGTCGATGATAGGCACCTTTGAGACTTGGTTGCCGAAGGTTGGTGCCGTCAGTCTCGCCGCTTTTATGACATTCGTTACAAGGTAAAATGTGACCCTCGGGACTATAATGATGGCATGTGCCGCATCCTCCATTCATCGTAGTCATCTTGGCGTGATTCCGATGGTCGAAATGTACCGCGCCATATTCGTTGACAAGCTGGTCAAGCAATACCGAATTCGGCGCTTCTTTTTCGCCATGTTCCTTTGATGAACGAGCCTGAAAAAGCCTTGGGCATGCCTTTAGGCAGGGCTCCTCCAATGCCGGACTTTCGCACGCATGGCATTCCTTGCAATTTAATTTGGGAATCTTTCCTTCCCGGCGCTCTTCAGCATATCCGAGATTGAAGAGGATGAAAGCGCCCGATAATATGGCAAAAATTATGGCGTTCGTATCGGATCTCAGCATTTCACAGCCCTTTCCTCTAATTCCTGTATCTTTTTAACTTCCGGGATTGTTATTATGGGGAAAATCATGGCCAAGGCGCGATAGACCAAAATCAAAATGGCAATCAAACCTATAGTCAGTGAGATTTCAAATATGGACGGGAAATATCGTTTCTCAGCGTAAAGGGGAGTATAGGATACCAGGAAAACATTAATTCTATTAATGGCGACTCCCAGGATCACCATGCTTGCCGCCGCAAATAACCAATTGAGGGAATTTCTCAATTTTCCTACGGAAAAAATTATCATCGGAATAACTACGCCCACACCCATTTCAATTATAAACATCAAAGACTCCGTCGAGCCGGTTAGCAAGTTGGGCCAGGCTTCCCGCAGGGTCAGATCCACGATTTTTGCTGTCAAGTAGAGGCCAAGAAAAACGGGTACGTATCTTCCTAATCCGATAAGAATACCAGATTCCGGTTTGAGCCTGAAAGAACGGGATGCCAGTAAAGATTCAAAAATCACCATTGGAAAGCCGACTGCAATCGCAGACAATAGAAACAATGCCGGCAAAGCAGGCGTGTACCAAAGTTGATGCACTTTGGTCGGCGCTATTACCATCAGCGTGCCCAGCGAGGATTGATGCAAGCAGGAGAGAACCACTCCAGCAATGATGAAGATGGACATGAATCTACATAAAGTTTTTTCCATTATGCCAAGAACCCATTCAATGAATCCATCTAAGAATGCAAGCGGAGCTGGGAGATTCACTCTGCCCTTGAATCTTTCTACCGCAAGCGGGACGAATTCGATATATAGGACGCTCAGATAAATGGTTACGCAAATCCCGACTTCGAATAAAACCGAATTTCCCTGCCACATGCTGGGAAGAATTGGATGCCAGACATTGTAATATCGGCCCAAATCCGCCAGTAAGCCAATGACTACAAAAGTGTATCCAAGCATCGCG
>PFXJ01000021.1:0-16878 GCA_002791595.1 candidate division Zixibacteria bacterium CG_4_9_14_3_um_filter_46_8 | reverse complement strand
CCGGCCGAACGACTGCGTGATATTTCTCCTTATGGAAAATATGAACCAGGGCCGCCGTTGTAAAACCGCCAGCCGCCAAGGCTACCCCTGTCGCAACATCAACCGCAATCCATAACCCCCAAGGATACTGATTGTCGAGGTTGGTAACTGAGCCTAGTCCGGCGATTAGACGATAAATGTAAACTGAAACGCCAATCCCGGCGATTGCAAGCAGGAATTTGGTGCCCCTTGTCAGAAAGGGCATCTTTATCGGCTGAGGAAGACTATCAGACATCGTTACGCTCTCCCTCTTTATCATCGCTAGCACGGAACGAATACATTATCAACCCAAGTAATCCGTATAAGGCGATTGGCGGGATGAAAGCTTTAAATATTCCATGCTGTATTTTCTCAGTAAATTCCGGGATCGGTTTGGAATCAAGCGATGGCAATTCGGTCTTGGCGAAATCAAGAGCCGACAGATACATCCAGCTTGTTCCTCCAGCTTCATGTTCACCATAGAGGTGGTGGAAATAACGGACTGGATTCTGGTGGATCTTACTGTAAGCAAGTTCAACTAATTCTTTCCGCTTCCCAAAGGTCAAGGCCTCATTGGGGCAAATCTCGACGCAAGCCGGCTTTTTCCCTTCTTTTGTGATGCGATCGAAGCAGAAGCCGCATTTGCGAACCTCCGGTGAAAAAGCATCAGAATATTCGTATGCCGGGATTTGAAACGGGCAAGCCACCATACAGTAGCGGCATCCCATACATTTTGCGGCATCATAGGTGACAGGGCCCTCTTTGCTTTTTTGAAGCGCGCCAACAATACAAGCTGATACACAGGCTGGTTTGATACAATGCATGCATTGGATTTTAATATAAAAGGGTTTCTCCGTATTCTCCGGGTTCTCAAAAACATTGATGGTGGTAAATGCTTTTTCTGTGGGCCTACGATGGGTCTTGAAAACCGATTTATCCTCAAAAACGCTCATTTCTTCAAGCGAAAGCTTATTGGCCTGATTACAGTTCCATTCGCACTTTCTGCATCCTATACATATTGTGGTATCCATCAGAACACCAGGAGCATCATCCGTGCTTGGGGGGAAACTGGCGTTTTCTGCTTTCGCATCGCCGCCAATAAGAATGCCACCGGCAACACCTGCCATTTTAATGAGATCTCTGCGTGATATATTCATAGCTGTACCCTAATCGATGGTGATGACTTAGAAATCAGATTATACTGCAATTTCGATAAATTCCTACCGACTTGATACACATTAATGCCTTTTGGCACAATAAGTTAGTGCTATCCACACTTAATATCGGTTCTATTTTCTTAATGTCAAGAGAAATTTTTCACAATATCTCGGATGATGATTTCCTATTAATGTACCCGGCATATTGAGAATTGATGTCAAACGACCAGGCAAATCAATCAATTGGAAACGAATTAAGCCTTAAATTATTGCCGCACCAGAATAAAAAACGGGTTGGGATGATCCCAACCCGTTAGAATGCGAAAGGTAATAGTTGCTTACTTCAGCAATGTCATCCGCTTGGTGAATACCTGATCACCTGCAGACAATTTGTAGAAGTAAACGCCGGAGGAATAGCTGGAAGCATCCCAGATGACATTATGCTGGCCGGCTTGGTTATTACCGTTAACTAAAGTGGCCACTTTCTGTCCCAGCAAATTGTAAATATCGAGGCTCACATTGCCGGCAACTGGAGTCTCATAAGTGATCGTTGCGGTGGCGTTGAACGGGTTGGGATAGCTGCCAATGAGTGCATACTCACTGGGAATATCCGCGGGGACATTCCATCCGCCTTCAAGCGTCCATTCGGTAGCTCCGCCTTCGACACGGGCTCCAGCCACAGTGAACGGGAAGGAGAATGAGTCGCACTTAACTAGGGTCGGCCGATCACCGCAGTAGGCGATATAGGTATATGTGCCCAACGGTGCAAAGCCCGGAACCGCTTGATTCATATGAGCGCTAATGAACTGACCCGGGTTTAGTGGGATGTTCGGGAAGTACCAGAGCTGGAAGAAATAGGTTAGATACTTCACGCCGACCCAGACATCAGTTTGAATCGGGGACGATGTAGGATTGGCAATGATGCCGGTGAGGCCAAACGATCCACCCGGAGGAACTATCACTGGGGAAGTATCCGGAATCATGGAAACATCACAGCATGCCACCTGCTGTTCCTGAGGAGTAACGTTGACACGGATCATGATATCCGAGATTTCGCGGTCACGATCCCCAGCCAAAACGCCAGTATATTCCCAGCCTCTAAAGCTGAATGGAGTAGTTGAAGTTTGATCCATACCGACGGCAAAAGTGTTCTGCAATTCGTGAATTGCAACCGCAAAGACCTTGCCGGAATTGATGGTGATATTGAGGGCAGAGAAATCAACGGTTGTCCAGCCAGACACACTCACCATCACGGTATCGGCGGCAAGTATATTGCCTGGATTGCCCGTGCCATCATCATCCATTATCCACACATGGAGATTCCCCGGAGCTGTTACTGAGTAAATGTCTGTCTGGACATTGTTAATCTTGATTGGGTATGTCGGAGGCGTGAATTCATTGCCAAATCCCGAGAAATCCCCTGTCCATGAACGACCATTATCAACAACATTATCATCATAAAGGAGGTCAACTGCAGTATTGAGAGTCCAATCTACTGAGCGTAATTCGCCTCTCTTGGTATTGTTCGCCGCCACTTGATCGCCGAGCAACGCCGTTTTGCAGTCAACTCGATACTGTCCCATTGCAGTAGGGGTGAAATTGGGGGTGAAGGTTACCCACCTGGTTTGGCCGGCGGGAAGAGTCGGGCTGATGGTTACTGTGTCAGCATAGACAACGACAAGGCTGGGGCTGGTGATAGTACAGATGACATTGAAATTCACCTCATCTTCAGTCCCATAATTCTTGACTAGAGTCTGGACCGACATGGAGTTATTAACCTTCTGAATAACGGCTCCATTTTCATCATTGAACACTGCCCAGATTCCAACATCATGCATGGTGAAATTCGGGTCTGGAGCCGGATGAAATCTCAATGCTAATCCGTTATGGAACATATTGCTTGTCGGAAGGTTGTCACGCAGGTACTGAATTCCTATTGTGCCGGAGATGTCTTCAATACCGATAACGTCTCTGGTCGCACCGTTCGAATCCAGGAATCTTCCCTGTTGCGGACCATAATAGTAAGTGATGGAACTATCTGTGGCGTCAAGTACAACCTCGAAAGTATGGAGACTATCGATATAGCCGTATTCACCGACATTCTTCCACTCGACCATGAAGCTGTCCGCATTATTGGTCCAATAGTAGCATTCCGGATTCCCACGGCTGAAATCGAGGTCGCCTGCGCAAACCGCTAATAGGTCGTTGGGCTGGCCGGCATACGGAATATTGGAGAATGGATGCGCAAAGTTGGCTCTGGAAGAGAATGAAGCATAGCCATTGGAACCGATCATCAGACGATTTACGGTGTACCAATAGTATGGGAAATCGAAGCCCAACTGGAACCATCCGGCATTATTGTCATCGCCCAATCCGGTAACCGGGACACCGACGCCGCCGGAAAGCTCTTTCCAACTGTAAGGAACTGAACCGCCGTTATCGTTGTCATACCAACGATAGCCATAAGCATCCTGCGTTGATCCAGAGTCTGCAATAACCGGTATCACTTCGGCGATGCCGTCTCTGAGGTCGATAGCAGACGCTATCCCTGGTATTAAAGCCAGGGCGAAAATGAATACGAGAACCTTTCTCATAATTGTTACACTCCTTAAATGTTATAGGTTTACGGCTAAATGGTTTTTTGGGATGAATTCACCTCCTATTAATGAGAATTGTTGAACAACCAAATTGTTACTCATATCTCAGAAAGATGCAAAATGAAACCAGGAAATCTGAAAATGCCCAAAATCCGTAAAGTTCTCAAAGCATGCCAAAATTTGTTGAAGACGACATAGCATCACTTAAATCCGGTTAATTGATAAGAAGAACATCGAAACGCATTATAGCATAAATTGCGATGCGAATTGTTAAATGCTATCTATTTGGAAGAACGCCTGCTGCTCTGTATAATAAATATACAAACCTCAAATAAGTCAAGCATTTTTTTTCACTTTATTATATCTCGCTGAGAAACCTTATGCGGAATATAGCCGAAATTCCATTGGAGTTAGATTTTCTGGGCAATCTGTCAAATCAGGTTTTGATAAACAATGAAGTCTCCTATGATTCTGCTGAATCTGCGCGAACAAGAAGAGGGAATTTGAGGTCGCCGGGAACAAATGATGGGTTATACTAATTCTTTATCATATCAATTCAAAATCATTGTGCATCATAGGATTAGTAAAAGGAGTCTAATATAATAATTATTACTGATAAAGCGAGTGAGGAGATCAAGAAAGTCCTTGTTTCGGAACCGGGTAAAGGCAAGAATCTCATAATATATTCTAAGGGGTTTGGATGAGGCGGGCCCAAATTGGGGATGTCTCTGGATGAGAAGGTAAGTAGCTTGGAGGGTATGCAATCGAACGGGGTTAGGGCTTATATCGACCCCGAGCTTTATCGACAGCTTTCCTATGCTGGAAATATAAATATCGACTACGTTATAGGCAAATCCGGAGAGGGTTTTCATATTTGGATGGACTCGGGCAAATGCGGTATTTAGGAGTCTTCCCCTTAAGATATCCGACTTGGAGGGTGAACGTTCCCTCTATACATCCTCATTTTATCCGGGATAATAAAATCCTCGGCGGAAATGATACTTAATCAAGGGATCAACATTCTTCTTGACAACCGGATGTGAATATCTTACTTACGCTTTATTTCCGGGGTGGGTTATTGCTTAGATGTTTATCGGTTTGGGCGAATTGTTGATGAAATCGTGAGCATACGCTCGATTGATGTATCTTAAAGTATACTGCCCTTTATCATCACGAATATGCCCATAGGATTTGATTTTGAAACAGGATAAAAAAGCGCTCTTGTGGTATGCCCCGGCATTGTTGTATGCCATTTTAGTGGTTTGTCTTTCTTCAATTCCCCAACTCACGGCACCGAACATCGGTTTTGAACCGGGGGACAAAGTCCTTCATTTTATCGAGTATTTCATATTTGCCATTCTCTGGTATAAAGCCCTTACGATAGCTCTGGGGGGCAGGAAGATTCCTATTTATAAAGTATTGCTAATTTATGGGGTTGTTTTTGCGGCACTCGATGAAACCCATCAATATTTTGTGCCTAATCGCGATATGGATTTTTGGGATTTTCTTGCCGACTTCGCCGGATTGCTTTCGTGGATAGGGATTCTGGCAATCTGGCGTAAGGCTCGAAAGAAATCCGCGATTCGAAAAGCAATCGATAAATATTGACATTTCTTGGAAGAGATTATTACCATTTAGAAGGTTATGGAACCTATTAGGCGCATTAAGGGAACAGACGATATCTTGCCTCCGGAATCATTGCTTTGGCAGAAATTGACCTCAATTATTCGAAAAGTGATGTCCCTGTACAATTACCAGGAGATAATCATGCCGGTTTTTGAATATTCGGAGCTATTCGCACGGGGAATAGGCACATCCACCGACATTGTCTCAAAGGAGATGTATACTCTGGTTGATAAGGGAGGACGCAACGTCACCCTGAGGCCTGAGGGCACGGCATCGGTCGTGCGCGCTTATATAGAACATTCCCTTGGGTCCAAATCTCCAGTCGTCAAGCTTTATTATATCGGGCCTATGTTCCGACAGGAAAGACCGCAAAAGGGACGAAGGCGGCAATTTAATCAATTTGGAATCGAAATTCTGGGCGCTCCTTCCCCTCTGGCTGATGTCGAAGGGATTTCATTGAATTTAAGGATTCTTTCGGAAATCGGCATCCATAATTCCAAATTAATGATAAATTCGATTGGGGACTCCAATTGCCGTGGGAAATATCGCTCGGATCTAACTGGCTATTTGGAAAAGCGATTTGATAGATTATGCGGCGATTGCCAGGAACGTTACCGAGTAAATGCGCTTCGCGTTTTCGACTGTAAGAATGAGAGCTGTCAAATCGAGTTGCGAGATGCCCCGCTTATGCTCGATTATCTTTGCGAAGGTTGCCGAGAGCATTTCGATTTGGTGAAGAAAGGTTTGGAAAAGCATCAGATCGACTATTCTATTAATAGCCGATTAGTGAGGGGATTAGATTATTATACGAGAACGGTTTTTGAAATCGTCTCTTCAGAGATTGGTTCCCAAGACTCCCTGTCCGGCGGTGGCCGCTATGATTTGCTGGTTGAAGAGCTTGGTGGCAAATCCACCCCGGCTTTCGGATTTGCGGCTGGGATGGAAAGGATGCTTCTGGCTTGGGAACAGAACAGTGTTATTAGTTCATCCCTAATCAAGCTGGATTGTTTTCTTGCCGCACCCAAAGGAATTCATCTAACCCAAGCGGCAATAATTGCCGAAAAGATTAGAGACGAAGGAATCAGTGTCGAGGTAGATTTGCTGGGAAGATCGTTGAAATCTGAGTTAAAGGAAGCGAACCGTCTAAATGCCCGTCTGGTAATAATATTGGGAGAGGATGAGGCCTCCAGAGGGGTCTGCTTAGTGAGGGACATGGTTTCCAGCGTCCAGTGGGAGGAACCGTCGCCACGACTCGTCAATAGTGTAGTAGAATATATCTCTAAGATTTGAGGTAGTATTGAAGAGTTTTAAGGAATTTCAAAGAACTCATACTTGTGGGGAATTGAGGGCTTCCGATGAAGGGAAGAGGGTAGTCTTGAATGGATGGGTTCATTCTTGGCGTGACCTGGGCGGTTTAATTTTTATTGATTTGCGCGATCGATATGGCCTTACCCAAATAGTTTTTAATCCCGGCCAAATGTCTCCCGAGCTTATGGCGCAAGCTGGCAAGTTACGCTACGAATTTGTTGTATCCGTCAGCGGCGTGGTCGGGAAGCGACCCGAGGGCCAGCGGAATAAGGAATTATCAACCGGGGAAATTGAGATGACTGCGCTCTCTTTTGAGGTATTGAATCCATCTCTAACCCCTCCATTTCTTGTTGAAGACCAAATTGATGCCGCCGAAGACCTGAGATTGAAATATCGTTATCTCGATTTACGACGTCCGGTCTTGAGAGATAAGATCATCCTGCGCCATAGAGTTGCGCTGGCGATCCGTGAGTACCTTGATTCTCAGGGCTTCTTGGAGATCGAGACGCCGCTTCTAATCAGGTCAACGCCCGAAGGCGCAAGGGATTATGTGGTGCCATCGAGGAACAATCCCGGCAGGTTCTATGCACTGCCGCAGTCCCCACAGTTATTTAAGCAGATTTTGATGGTTTCGGGATTCGATAAATATTTTCAATTGGCGCGATGCCTTCGCGACGAGGATTTGCGAAGCGATCGGCAACCGGAGCACACTCAGATTGATATGGAGATGTCTTTTGTGACCCAGGAAGATGTCTGGGAAGTGACCGAAGCGATGATGGCTTATGTTTTTGAAAAAGTCATTGGAGAGAAACTCGCGTTGCCATTTCCTCGATTGTCCTTTAGGGAGGCTATGGAGCGTTATGGTTCCGACAAGCCCGATGTCCGTTACGGAATGGAAATCAGGGATCTCGACGATATTCTGGCAAAAACTCAATTCAGGGTTTTCGCCGAGGCGCTGAAATCCGGAGGGACGGTCAGGGGTCTGAAACTTGGGGGTGGGGTCGCTATGTCCAGAAAAGATATTTCCGAGGTTGAGGAAGTTGCTAGGAAAGCGGGGGCCAAGGGTCTCGCATACATAGGATTGACTGAAGAAGGATACCGTTCATCGATCTCGAAATTCTTGAGCGAAGTGGAACTTGATGCCATCAGAGCCAAGTTCAATTTGTGTGTCGGAGAGATATGTTTTTTAGCGGCTGGAAGCTTTGCGGAAACGTGCGCGATATTAGACTCTACTCGTCGAGCTCTGGCCGCAAAGTATAGGCTTAAAGGCGATAATAAATGGGCCTTTTTGTGGGTTCATTCCTTCCCGCTATTTGAGTATAATAAAGATGAAAGACGCTATGATGCAATGCATAACATTGTAACCTCCCCATATTCTGAAGACATACAATTATTAGATGAGGGATTCACCACTGATATCCCCTTTGGTGACAGCAGTCATCCGTGGGCGAGGATTCGCGCTAACCAGTATGATCTTGTTTTGAACGGCAGTGAAATAGCCTCAGGAGGAGTAAGAAATCATCGGCGAGATATCCAAGAAAAGATGCTCAATATAATGGGAATTTCCTCCGAACGGGCCGAAAGGATGTTTGGATTTTTATTAAAAGCTCTTGAGTATGGAGCCCCTCCCCACGCTGGCATAGCGCCCGGATTGGATAGGATAGTAGCTTTAATGACCGGATCGGATTCTATCCGCGATGTAATTGCCTTCCCAAAGACCACAGCGGCGCAGTCTTTGATGGATGAAGCCCCCTCCGAAATCGACCCCAGGCAGTTAGAGGAATTGGGGCTAAAGATAATCAAGGATTAATCTGGAGGATATATCAGCAACGGTGAAATAGTAACTGCCAATGTTGAGGTTGGGAATACCGACCTAAGGGCACTTGTCGGCCTTAATCACTCATTCATCAGCATCATTGAACGTGAATTCCGCGTTAAAATTATCTCGCGCGGGGACATGATCCAAATTGCAGGGGTTAGATCTGATGTGCAAATGGGTCAGGCAGTGATTGAGGATTTGTGTCGATACATCAATGATAATGGCGAATTGAATGAAAGATATTTATACTATGCGATTGCTTCAGTCAAAGATGGCGAGCAAAAGCCCTACGAGAATATTGGCAACGAAGGCGTTGTGGCCAGCGTGGTCACCAAAGAGGAAATCCGTCCTAAAACCATCGGCCAAAAAGGTTATGTAGAGGCAATAGAAAAAAATGATATTGTTTTCTCAATAGGTCCTGCGGGCACGGGAAAGACTTATCTGGCGGTGGCCAAAGCCGTGTCGTATTTTAAGCGCAAGATAGTGAGTCGAATCATACTGGTAAGGCCAGCTGTCGAGGCTGGAGAATCGCTTGGTTTCCTTCCCGGCGATATCCGCGCCAAAGTCGATCCATATCTCCGTCCCCTCTACGATGCTTTGCATGACATGATGGCGGCTGACAAAATCAAAAAGCTGATGGAAACCGGCATCATCGAAATAGCGCCATTAGCGTTTATGAGAGGAAGGACACTGAACAGCGCATTCGTGATTTTGGACGAGGCGCAGAACACCACTTCTGCCCAGATGAAGATGCTCCTGACGCGTCTTGGCGAATTTTCTAAGGCGGTCATCACCGGAGATATAACCCAGATTGACCTTGCCAATAAACAGGCATCCGGCTTGTTGCATGCTAAAAGGATCCTTACTTCAATAAAGGGGATCGAATTTATCTATCTGAACGAGAAGGATGTAGTCAGACATCGATTGGTTCAGGAGATAATTAAGGCTTATGAGAAGCATGAAGCCAAGAAGGATCGCCAGAAAGTGAACTGATACTATGTTCCGCGGATTCATCAATAAGAAGGGGGGGCGTCATATCCGCAAGGTCGGCAATGGCGCTCAGATTAATGGCGATGGCCATTTTGATTTGAAGCGCTTTATTAGGAGCAACGCATTCAAATTTATTTTGGCGGTTTTCCTTACTACCGGCCTTACTTTCTTATTCCCTGTTGAATCATTCTTCCTGCCTCTTCACGCACCGAAATCAGGGTCGGTCGCAACAGAGGATATAATCGCCCCTTATGATTTTTATATTGGCAAATCGCCGGCAGAATTGGAACAGGAACGTAGGAAGGTCCTGGATAATTTGCCGGTTTACCTTGTATATGACAAGGAAGTAACGGAAATGGTCAGGGTCTCATTCCGCAGGTTTTTTGACGATTTAAATAAACTTGGCCGACAAAATTCAAAAGCGGAGGCCCTTAAGAATCTCGCTGTTAAATATTCTGGCCTCAGTCTTGAGCAGGTGAAAATTCTTGGCGACCCGAAGGCTGTCTCCGAATTCATGGCCGTCCTCATCGACCTGGCTGATTCACTACTTAATGTTGGCATCATTGATGACATCAATAGCGTTCCCCTAGCCGGGAATCGTCTGGCCGTTATTGTGAGGGATGGCCAAAACATAACAATCCCCAGAAATCAAGTAGGGGATATTGCCCTATCGCTCCAGCTGGCAGACAGCAGGATCAATGATGCTCTCAAAGATATGCAAATGAGGGAAGCCGCGATGGCTTCGTTTCAGTACTTGATCAGGCCCAATCTCGTTTTCAGCCTTAAATTGACCGAGCAGGCGAAACAATCTGCGCTGGGGGGAATTAGTCCATTTAAGGGAATGGTGCTTAAAGATGAGCTGATAATTCAAAAGCATGAAAGGGTCACGCCGGCTCATCTGGAGAAGCTGAATTCATTGGCCGCTTTGAAGGGCGGGAATCAGCCCGATGGGTCAAGAATGGCGAAATGGTTGCCCATATTGTCCCGGTTCTTTTTCATTGGCTTTTTGGTGGCATTTACTGCCGCCTTTATCAGGTATTTCAAACAGGAGATTTTCAATTCCTTGCGCAAATTGATATTGATTGCGGTTGTCTTTGTGCTTGAGGCCTTGCTTACATATTTCATAGATTTTCAATGGCATTTATCAGCATATTTGATACCGGTCACGATGGCGGCCATGCTCTTGACAGTCCTGTTCGAAGTGGAAGTTGGACTTCTGCTGGCAATCGTGATTTCACTCTTGATAGGGATAGTGCGCAATTTTGATTTCTCGATAAGTTTCATCTCAATTATAGCTGGAACAGTCGCTGCATATAGCGTCAGAAGGGTGCGGCATCGCCATGATTTTTATAGGCCGATATTTTACACGGCCATCGCTTATATGATAGCGATCTACTGTGTCGAGGCGCTGAAATTCAAGTCGGTAGTGGAGATAATTAAGGAGTGCGCTTTTGGGGCGTTTAATGGTTTTATATCGCCTTTGCTGGTTATTGCTCTGCTACCGTTATTCGAGACCATCTTCAAAATCACGACCGATATTACTTTGCTGGAGCTTTCCGACCTCAATCATCCCCTGCTCAAGAGATTGTCTCTGGAAGCGCCCGGCACCTACCATCATTCAATTATAATAGGGACATTGGCTGAGGAGGCGGCGAAATCGATTGAGGCAAATTCGCTGTTGGCGCGTGTGGGCTCTTACTACCATGATATCGGCAAGTCCTTGAAGGCCGAATATTTTGTTGAGAATCAAATGGGAGCGCAAAACAAGCATGAGAAGTTATCTCCGTCAATGAGTGCGCTAATCCTGGAGTCGCATGTCAAAGAGGGACGGGAGATGGCGAAACTTGCCGGCCTTCCGCAAATCATAATCGATTTCATCGAGCAGCATCATGGTGACTCGATTATGAGCTATTTCCACCAGAAAGCCCTGGATCAAGGGGCAAGTGAAAGTGAAGCGGCCGCACTAAGATATCCTGGCCCGAAACCGAATTTCCGGGAATCCGCAATCGTCTCCATCGCTGATTCTGTGGAGGCTGCCTCCAGAACACTTGACGATCCCAAACCAACACGATTACGAAATCTTGTAAGGAAAATCATAGACGACAAATTTTCATCGGGGCAATTGAACGATTCGAATCTGACATTTAGTGATATTCATAAAATCGAGGACAGCTTTGCTTTTGTGCTCACGGCCATATTCCATAATAGAATCAAGTATCCGGAAAAGGAAGAGCACATTTGATGGGTAATCCGAAGGAGGAGAACCGAATTAATATTTTCTACACTGACAGGAGCTATCGCCTTTCCCGCCGGGTCATCCTGGATTTATTCGACCGCGTTCTGAATAATGAAAACCGTGCCGGCTCTCTTGTGAACCTCGTTTTTGTGAATGAATCTGCCATAATGAAGTTGAACCGGGACTATCGGGGCGAAAACCGGATCACCGATGTGCTTTCATTTGATTTTGACGATGAATTATTGGGCGAGATTTATATCTGCCTGGCTCAGGCTCGCCGTCAGGCAAAAGATAGACGGACGCCAATCAAAATCGAAATTATGCGTTTGCTAATACATGGTTTGCTGCATTTATTGGGGTATGATCATACTGACAAGAAAGAGGAGCTTGAGATGTACGCCAGGCAGGAATCATATTTGGAAATGGTAAGCCGGTCATGAGTACGCTTTTTAAGCGCCTAATAGCCTTGATTAGAAATAAATTCATCGATTCCGGACCCGAATCGGAATCTTCCCAACAAAACATTGAAGAGGAGATGCTTGAAACTCTGGAGAGGGCTTCGACTGAAGGAAGCATCGATCTGGAGGAAGATGAGCGTGAAATGATTTCCTCGATTTTTGAATTGGGGGATACGCGGGTGCAGGAAATAATGGTACCACGAATCGATATCAAATTTGTTAAGGAGGATTATTCATACGATGATATTCGCAAGATGGTTGTGGAAACAGGACATTCCCGATTGCCATTAGTCGAGGACGATATCGACGATATAATAGGAATTATTTTCGTAAAGGATCTCTATTTGAACCGCGAAAAGCTTGTTGATGGTGAAGTGACATTAAAAAATCTTGCAAGAAAACCGCTGGTAGTTCCCGAAGGGAAGAAACTCGATGAGCTCCTTCGTGATATGAAGCGATTCAAAAACCATTTTGCAGTAGTAATTGATGAATATGGCGGGACGGCTGGAATGGTTACTCTGGAGGATGTCCTGGAAGAGATTGTGGGGGAGATTGAAGATGAGTATGATAATGAGGCCAAGGCAATAGAGGAATTGAAGCCGGGACAATATATTGTGGATGCCAATCTGAGCATAGAAGAACTCAATGACGAAATTGATGCCGGATTGCCGGAAGGGGAATTTGAGACGGTCGGCGGGTTTATCTATGACAAGGTTGGTAGTCTGCCCAGTGAAGGGCAGATGGTCAAGAAAGGAAATCTAAAATTCGTGGTTGAAAAGATATCCGGGCAGCGCATAATTTCAGTTCGGGTGATTTTGCCGCGAGAACCTCAGAACAAGGATGGGTAGTGCCGTATCCCGATAAGAGAGATTCCAAGGATAGGTTGCAGCTTGTCTTGGAAGTAGGGCAGGCTTTCAATTCGGTGATCGATATCGATCGGCTGTTGGGTTTGATTGCGGACAGGACTTCCGGGCTCCTTAATTCCGAGAGATGCTCTATCTATGTGGTTGATTCTGAGCGGAAGACCCTTTGGACAAAAGTGGCCATGGGCGAATCGAAGATTGAGATTCCAATTTATAGTGGAATCGCTGGCGCGGTCGTGAAAACGGGACTGATTATCAACACTGCTGATGCATATTCCGATCCCCGCTTCAACCAGGAAGTGGACAAGAGGACAGGTTATTGCACTAGGAATATGCTGTCGGGGCCCATCATAAATACATCCGGTGAGATTATAGGAGTGATTCAGGTTCTTAATCGTTGCCAGGAGGACTTCGATTCTACTGATGAGGAGATGCTGGGAGCATTGTCGGGTTTCGCTGGAAACGCACTGGAGAATGCACTCTTGTATGACGAATTAAGGAGAACTTTTTATTCGGTGGTTGAAGTTCTGGCCGCGACGATAGATGCCAAGCATCATTATACTGCAGGCCATACGGCCCGGGTCGCCGAATATTCCTGCGGAATAGCCATAGAGGTGGGATTGAATAGTGATGAAATTGAGGTTATCCGGATAGCGGCCTATCTGCACGATTACGGGAAAATAGCCATCAGAGATCAGGTTCTCACCAAACCCGGCCGGCTTACCGAGGAAGAGTTTGAGGAGATGAAATCGCATGCCGCCAAAACAACTGCCATTTTATCCAAAATGCATTTCTCGAAGCAATATCGGGATGTTCCTTCAATCGCCGGCGCTCATCATGAAAAATATAACGGTAGCGGTTATCCGTTACGGCTTGATGATGGTGCGATTCCCCTTGGGGCGCGCATAATGGCAGTGGCTGATGTTTTTGATGCGTTGACTTCAGATCGCGATTACCGAAAGGCCTCTTCTTATGAAGATGCATTGGCGCTGATGCGGAAAGAAAACGGCAGTTCATTTGACCCCGCAGTATTTAAAGCCTTTGAAAGGTATTTTGAAAAGAAATTTGGATTGGGAGCAAGCTAATCTGCAATCGAAGGGATGCTTCTCTGGGTTACAGGTGATAGCTGTTTCGAATCTCCATTGGCATCATGACGACATATTTTTATTGTGAGTGAGGATTTCGTAAATAAGATCCGAGAGTTTATTGTCGCCAAAACCCTCCTTGAAAAGAATGATCGTGTCCTCATAGCCTGTTCAGGCGGCGCCGATTCCATGGCCCTGGTTCACATTCTATTCGAGTTAAAGGATGAGTTTAATCTCACTTTGGGTATGGCGCATTTGAACCATAAGATTCGGAAGGAAGCGTCGGAGGATCAGAAATTTGTCCGAAAGGCTGCGAAACAACTAAGGATACCCTTCCATTCGAAAACAATTGATGTCCCTCGCTTGGCAAAGAGTAAGGGATTAACCCTCGAGGAAGGCGCCCGGCAATGCAGATATGATTACTTACATCAAGTTGCCTTCGATCATAACTATAATAAGATCGCGGTGGGGCATAATTGTGATGACAACATTGAAACCATCTTATTTAATATAATCCGCGGAGCCGGGGTGGCTGGACTAAAGGGCATTCAGCCTTCACGAGGTGTTATAATCCGGCCGCTTCTGAATACCTCGAAAGACGAAATTAAAAAGTGGATTCTTGCCAGAAAATCACCTTTTGTCATCGATCGCACTAATAAAGAGGTGGCATATACCCGAAATCGGATCCGCCTTCGTCTCCTGCCCTACTTAAAAAGAAACTTTAATCCCGAAGTGGATAAAGCCCTGCTAAGATTGTCGTCAATATCTACTGAGATAAATGGGTTTATGATTGGAGAGACCCTCAAAGCGATTGCAGATCTGACGATTCATAGAGATAAGTCAAAAATAATTCTTGATTTAGAGTGTTTCCGGGAGTATCCTATTGCTCTTAGGAGAAATATTGTTAGAGAGATTGTTAAAACAATAACAGGATTCAATTATCCGCCTGATTACCAGGCTGTAGAGCTTTTCTTGGGCTTTTGCGGCGATAGACGATTTGGGAAGAAAATATTCCGAGGTGGAGCAATTGCTGAAATAATAGGCGATAAAATTACTTTTGGAACTTTGACCGAAGTGAGTCTTAAAAAAAGAATTGAGCTTCCTGGCCAATATATCGACCCCCGCTTAGGTTTTTTATTATCGGGTGCGTTATTGGATTCGATTCCATCGGAGACTGAAATAAGAACAACGGAGAAGAATATATCCTATATGGATTTTGGTAAAGTAAAAGGGCCGGTTATTATCAGGAATGCGGTTGCCGGCGATAGGATAAAGCCTCTCGGTATGACTGGCCATAAGAAGGTGATGGATATTTTGGCTGAAAATCAGATCCCCTCATTTTTGAGGCAATCTCAGATGGTGTTGACCATAGGATCAAAAATCGCGTGGATCATTGGCATAAGGGCTTCGGACGAGTTTAAGATTGTCCCTCAAACTAAATTAGCGATACGGCTTGAATATGCAGAGTGAAGTTTTAATAAATGAAGATAGAATTCGGGAGCGTGTCCTGCAATTGGCCGCACAGATCGATTGCGATTATGATGATAAGATTCCGATTTTAGTTGGTGTTTTGAAAGGAAGCTTCATTTTCCTTTCCGATCTGGTCCGCCTTCTGAAAATAAAGCATCAAGTTGATTTTCTTACCGTTGCCAGTTATGATGGAGGATTAACGAGCACTGGCATTGTAAGGTTGGTCTCGGATCTTAGCGTCAATATCGAAGGTCGTCATGTTTTAATTGTTGAGGATATAATTGATACTGGCCTGACCACTGATTACATTTTGAAGAATCTTCAGACCAGGAACCCGGCTTCTTTGGAATTCGTTGTGCTGCTGAACAAACAAGAATGTAGGAAAATCGATGTGCCAGTGAAGTATTCCGGATTTGAGATTCCTGATCAATTTGTTGTTGGCTATGGATTGGATTATAACCAGTATTATCGAAATCTTCCTTATATAGCAAGGTTATGAAATGCCAGATGATAATCAGATAAATAATGTTGATGAACAGCGCTCGGGCAAGAAGCCTCCTCGTCTAAATCTCAAGCGCAAAGACGGTTCCGGCAAGAGCGGACCCGAGCCCAGGCCAGAAATGCCATGGAAAAAAACCAGCAGAACCCTTGCATTTTGGGTAGTGATAATCCTGCTTTCGGTCCTGTTTGTTCAGTTTTATTATGGCAACCAGGAGGAGATTGTCCAGATTGACTATACCGAATTCATGCAGCAGGTTGAATCAGGTAATATCAACAAAGTTACCTTCATAGAGAAGGATCTCAGGGGGGACTTTAAACAGCCATTTAGTAAATTAGTGAATGGCCGAAAGGCATCGTATTCCAAATTTAAGACTTATCTGCCATTCGATGATCCCGCGCTGGTCACCAAACTTCGAGAATCAGGGATCACCGTAAGTGCCGAGCCGGTTAGCATCAACTGGGCTTCCATATTGCTTTCCACATTGCCATGGCTCCTGTTAATTGTTTTTTGGTTATTTATGATGCGGCAGATGCAGGGCGGGGGCACAAAGGGGATTTTCTCCTTTGGAAAATCGCGCGCTCGTTTGCTAACCGGAGACCGACCCAAAATTACATTCGAGGATGTCGCTGGGGCTGATGAAGCCAAGCAAGAACTCCAGGAAATAATCGATTTCCTTCGGGATCCCGGGAAATATCAGAAATTAGGTGGGAAAATCCCCAAAGGAGCATTGTTGTTGGGCTCGCCGGGGA
>PFXJ01000058.1 GCA_002791595.1 candidate division Zixibacteria bacterium CG_4_9_14_3_um_filter_46_8 | reverse complement strand
GGCCGAAAATGCAGGCGGAGATAGGAAGCAATCGACCAAGCCCGATAACTGTCTTTTTCGACGCCAAATACAGTGCTCCGACCATAGCGCCGGCTCCCGCGCCGCCCATGAGGAATCCCAAAGAATCCGCTCCGCCATGCAGAATGTCCTTGGCGAAAATCGGCATCAGCACCAAATAGGGCATCCCCATCAGGCCAGCTACGCCAAGCAACATCAGGATGTCCCATATCGGTTCAAAACCTGTGGCATAGCGAAATCCCTCTCGCAGATTTTGCCAGACTCCATCCTGTCGCGGCGGGTTCGCTCCCGGCGGCTCTGAACTGCTTCGGGGAATTCGCATCAGAAGGAGGGAAATTAGTACCGCAATGTAGCTGATTCCGTTGAGCAGAAAGCAGATTCCTTCTCCTACCGCGGCGATAATCAGCCCCGCGGCGGATGGCCCGATAAGACGCGCGCCAGTCACCATAGAGGAGTTCAGGGCGATGGCGTTCCCCAAATCCTTCTTATCATCGATCATTTGCACCATGAAAGACTGGCGGGTGGGCATATCGAAAGAGTTGATGACACCCAGGAAGGCGGATAGGGCGACTACTTCCCAGATCCTAATTGCGCCGGTCAAAACCAGGATAGAGAGAATAAACGCCTGCACCATCGCCAGGGTCTGGGTAAAAATCACCATTCGCCGCCGATTCACTCGATCAGCCAACACTCCGGCGATAGGGGCTAAAACGAAGTATGGAATCTGCCCGGCGAATCCGACCAATCCGAGCAGGAAGGCGGAATTGGTCAATCGATAAACCAGCCACCCCAGGGCGACGCTTTGCATCCACGTGCCGATGAGTGAGATGCTCTGGCCGCTAAAGAAAAGCCGGAAATTCCGATAGCGCAATGCCCGGGTAATTGATCTTAGCCGGGCCCCGGTCTTTTCGCTTATTGTTTCAGGCTTCATGGACTTGGGCAATAGTGCCATAGATAGTCAACTGCGGATAATGGGATACGCTATTGTTGCGTTTCACAAGTAAGTTGATTCATTGCGATTAAGATTCCCCTCTTGAGAGGGGTGTCGCCCGCCATCGGCGGGTGACGGGGTGTGTTAAATGATAGTGGGAAAACACACCCCGTCTTCGGCTTCGGCGAATCCACCCCTCTGAAGAGGGGAATTAGTCCCATCTGGCGGCATCAGATACTCAAGACCGAAATTCATCTTGGGCTTTCTTAATAAAACCTTTGCATTGACTAAGCCCATCCTCTTTCCTCCTCTCCGTATTATCTCTTACTCCCAACGACCTGCAAAATCGGGACGAAAGACCCGTCAAAATTTTTGTAGGAATAATATGGCGATGTCGCGCATTAAATCAAGACCAAAATATCATATCGATGCTCACCAAGCCCAAGCTCCCTCTCCCGCTCCTCACTTCCCCTCGCTTGGCCATGCCACCCACATCATTCAAGTAAATTAGATTTCGCACTTGATCGCGTCCGATGTAGCTAATCCTTCATCTTCGAAGGAAACCATCTTCCACCTATTCGGAATACATCATTGTTTGAGATAGAAAGGCAAAATGCTATTGCCAGTAAGAAAAGCACATTGTGCGGCACTCCCTCCGGATCGGCTTTCAATTGCATGCCGAAAATAAGTAATATCATCACCGCACCCATCACCGTTAATGAGAACACATGCTTATATCCGGTGATCAACAATACCCCCCCGATCGCCTCGATGAATGGAAGAACGTATAGAAAAATTTGCACCAGAAAAAAGGGCTCGAATTTTCCCTCGAACTGCCCCACAATCGCCGGAATAATTGTATTATAGTCGATGAGCTTGAACACACCGCCATATGTAAAAACAATTCCAATTGCCACTCTCAATAATAGCGCCGCATAAGCTTTTCCTGAATCAACTGTTTCTTCGTGCATAGAATCTCCTTTTTGGTTCAATGTCGAAACATAGGGAATCTGGATGAGTCTCCAAAAGACAAGCCATCCTTAGGCGGACAGGCGCTCCGAGGGACAAGCCCTCGACTACCGCGAAAGATCTGATTATGCGTTTCCCTCCACCGCCGGAGCTTTCTTCTCTTCAATCACTTCAGTTTCGGGGATTATCGCGCGGCCTTTGGAGCTTGAAAGATAGGTATATAGAGCGGGGATGACATAAAGGGTGAGGCCCAAAGAGAACAGCAGACCTCCGATGATAACAATTCCCATCGGCACGCGGCTCCGTGCGGCGGCGCCAAGCGCCAGGGCGATCGGCAGCACTCCGAAAACCGTCGCCAAACTGGTCATCAAAATGGGACGAAATCTCTGCGAGGCGGCATCGATAACCGCTTCCCTCATCGCAAGCCCTTGCGCCTTGCGTTGATTGGCGAATTCCACAATTAGAATGCCGTTTTTGGTAACAATTCCAACTAATGCGATGATCCCGATCTGGCTGAAGATGTTAAATGTCTGGCCGAATATCCAGAGTGATAAAATTGCGCCTGCCAATGCCAATGGGACAGTGAACATTATTGTCAAGGGGTCGCGGAAACTTTCAAATTGCGCTGATAATATCAGGTAAACCAAAATGAGGGCGAGGATAAAGGCGAATAGAAGTGTATTCGAGCTCTCCGCATATTCCTTGGCAGTCCCGGCAAGACTGGTGGTGAAGGACTCATCGAGAACTTCTCCCGCTATTTTATCCATTTCATCAATGGCATCGCCGAGGGTGTATCCTTTCGCCGGTGATGACATCACTGTGGCGGAAACATATCTATTGAATCGATACAACTGCTGAGGGCTTGAGCGATATGATAGCTTGACGATGTTATCGAGCTGGATAAGCTCATTGCGGCTGTTTCGGACATAGATGGAGCTTAAATCGAGCGGCTCATCGCGATTAGTCCGATTGGCCTGCGCAATTACCGAATACTGTTTGCCATTCATAATGAAGAATCCATATCGCTGGCCGCTGAAATACAATTGGAGGGTTTCGGCAATATCTCTCACGGTGATCCCCAATGCCCGTGCCCTTTCCCGGTCGATTTCGACAGTCAATTCGGGCTTGTTGAATTTCAAATTCAAATCGACCACCTGAAACACCGGATCTGCTTGAGCTTTTTCCATAAATTTCGGAATAACTTCCTTGAGCCTCTCCAGATCGGGCGCTTGAATGACATATTGCACCGGCAATCCGGAACCCCGTGTGCCGCCGATGGTCTGCTCCTGGGTAACATAGGCCCTGGCAAATGTATAATTCTTCAATTCTGAGGAGAGCGCATCGGCGAGTTCCTGCTGGGTTCTTTGCCTTTCCGTAGGAGAAACGAGGTTCATCCTGACAAATCCTGAGTTCACCGAGCCGGAGCCGCCATATCCGGGTGCGGTTACGGAAACAATGACATCTTTTTCGGGCAAAGTATCAACAACAGAGATCAGCTTTCCCATATAGTCATACATCGCCTCATACGATGTCCCTTCGGGGGCGGTGGCATTGACAACCAGACGGCTTTTATCTTCCATAGGGGCCAATTCCGATGGTATCATCGCCCCCAATCCCAGAATTATCGCTACCGAAACCGCCATTATGCCAAGCGCCAGATATCGTTTATGAATGAATGCCTGCAATGAATTGCGATAACCATCATTTAGTCTGTTGAACAGCCGTTCGCTAAGTTCAAATAATCTGCTTTCGTGCTCCTTCCTGCGAAGCATGCGGGCGCTCATCATCGGAGTCAGCGTAAGAGATACGAAAGCGGAGATAAGGACCGAACCGGCTACTACGATTCCGAATTCCTGGAAAAGACGGCCGGTCAACCCCTGCAGGAAAATGATCGGGAGAAAAACCGATGCCAATGTGATGGTGGTAGATATAATGGCGAAATAAATTTCCTTGGAGCCCTTATGTCCCGCTTCGATTGGATTCATTCCCCGCTCAATTTTTCGGTATATATTCTCCAGCACCACGATGGCGTCATCAACAACAATTCCTGTCGAAAGCACCACCCCCAGAAGTGTCAGGATGTTGATAGAAAAGTTGGCCAGATACATAATGAAAAATGTTCCGATCAGGGAAATGGGGATGGCCAACATCGGGATAATGGTGGTTCGCCAGTGCCGTAGGAAGGCAAATATAACCAACAGCACCAGAAGGAAGGCGATAATGATGGTCTCTGCAACCTCAGAAATAGCCCTGCGGATGTTATTGGTGGTGTCCAGGGCAATTTCGAACCTCATATCGGCAGGCAAATCTTTGCGAATCTGCTCGATTCGTCGATAAAACTCATCGGCGATGGCGATATGATTTGACCCGGGTTGCGGAGTTATCGCCACCGCCACCATCGGAATTCCGCCATTGCCGCGAAGGATAGTGCGCTCGTTTTCGGGCGCAAGCGCCGCCTGGCCGATTTCACGCAATTTGACTACCGACCCTTCAGTTTCCTTGATGATAAGCTCATTGAATTCTTCAGCGGTGGTAAGTCTGCCGAAAGTTCGTATCGAAAGCTCCGTGCTGTATCCTTCAATGCGCCCCGAGGGCAGCTCCACATTTTCGCGATTCAGGGCGTTACGGACATCTATCGGAGTCAAACCGTGCGCCGCCAGCCGTGTCGGATCAATGAATAGTTTCATTGAATATCGCTTTTCACCCCAGATACGGATTTCGCTCACGCCGGGGATAGTCTGCAAACGCTCTTTGAATATGTCATTGGCTATCGCGGACAGTTCCAGCAGGCTATGGGTATCGCTCTGAATGGTCATCGAGAGTATTGGGCTGGCATCGGCGTCCGATTTGGAAATTACCGGCGGATCGATATCCGGCGGAAGATTCCGTATGGATCTGGAGACCCGGTCCCTTACATCATTGGCGGCTTCCTCCATTGATACCCCCAGCTCGAATTCCACCGTGATTGTGCTCCGGCCATCGCTGCTGGTCGAAGTCAACGAGCGAATGCCGGCGATGCCATTAACTGACTCTTCCAGCGGCTCGGTGATTTGCGATTCGATGATATCGGCATTGGCGCCCGTGTAGGAAGTGCTGACCGTTATTATGGGCGGATCCACACTGGGGTATTCGCGAACCCCAAGGAATAAAAATCCGATAGCCCCAAAAAGAACAATCAAAAGTGATATGACAATTGATAAGACCGGGCGGTTAATGCATATTGAGGGAAGATTCATTTTCGGAGGTCTTTACTCTTAATTCAATGTCTTTATCTCGATTGGCCTGCCTTCGCTTAATTGCAACAGGCCGGAAACTATCAAGGTATCCTGCGCCGCCAATCCTTCGATAATCTGAATGCCCCGATCGGTTCTGATGCCAGTTTTGATCGGAACCGAGTGTGCCTTTCCCTCCTTGCATACAAAAACCTTTTCCCCGCTTAATTCTGGTATAACCGCTTCCGCGGGGATGACAATCGCATTGGGCAGGCGTTCGAGAGTAATCTCGACTTTGGCAAATGATCCCGGTATCAAGTCCTGGTTGCTATTGGGAATGGTCGCCCGCGCCTTGATAGTGCGCGTCCCCAGGTCAATTTTCGATTCCACCGCATAAACATTTCCCCGACGTTCCTCCTCGGAATCACCGGCCAATACTTTTATCTCGGTCCCCTTCTTGATATGTTTTGCATATTTTTCCGGCACCGCAAATTCAACTTTTATCGGATCGGTATCCTGCATTGTGGCGGCTAACATATTGGTGGAGACATAGCTTCCTTCGCTGACATAACGAAGGCCGACAATCCCGTCAAAAGGCGCCACGATCTCGGTCTTGGCCAACTGCGATTCGATGATTTCTCTTTCAGCTTGGATCATTCTAAGCGCATTGACCGCCTTGTCGTACTCCACCTGGCTGATTCCGCTAATCTCGCGGAGACTTCGCTTGCGTGATTCCTCATCCGCAGAGAGCTTTTCCTCCAAGCTCTTGCGTTTCAGTTGGGCCTTTAATTCGCGGTCATTGATTTTAAGCATCAATTCGCCCTTCCTAACCCTGGCTCCCTCTTCGAACATTATCCCGGTTACCCTTCCTGATACCTCTGAACGCAACTCGACTTCCTCGTTGGCCAGAAGAGTGCCGGTGGCGAATATTTTATTTTCAAGCGGTTGCGGTCGGATTATAAGCGCCTCCACCGATACTTTTGCGCCTGGCCCGGAAGTTTCGCGGTTGGAAAGACGCCCTTTGCCCTCGCTGCATCCGCTAATGATTACGCACCCGACGGCGGCAATAGCAATCAGGGTTATGAATCTCTTTACATTGACATTAAGCATATTTCCACATTGCCCTTAACATTTTAACAAGCTCTTAGTTCCGATCCCAATATAGTGGATATGAATATAAACATTAGTCTTGGCCACAGCCACAACAAAGCGTAGCCCCGATAATAATTTCGCCTCTGGATCGGGATAGACGCGTTACATCGCGTCCACAGTCGGTCGGCGACGCTTGTTCGATCCTTTGCTAAATGCCGCTTGACTTTTTCGGGGGTATCGGTATACCTTGTTTGCGAGTTTCATTGTTGTGCTGTCGGGTCGCCGCACCCGACAGTTGGCGTCAGGTCAGGCGATGCATACGCATCCGTATGGACCTAACGCCACGTCACAAAGAGAACTTATGATGATGACCGGACCGACAGTTCCCGATAACTCCAAAGACAAAATGCGGGCGAGCTTCAATGACCTCGCCCCCACCTACGATCAATTGCGTTTTTTGCAGCTCTGCGCCAGCCGCCTGGCTGAACTCGCGGCCATTCCGACAGGGGCGCGGGTATTGGATGTGGCCACCGGCACCGGCGAGGCGGCCCTAAACGCCGCTCAGAGCGTTGGCCCATCCGGACAGGTTGTGGGCGTGGATCTCTCCCCGGAGATGTTGGCGCTCGCGCGGCGCAAGCTGGCGCGGATCGGTTTAGGGCACGTGGAGTTCCGCGAAGGCGATGCCGAAAATTTGAACTTTTCCGACCAAAGCTTTGATTTCGTCCTCTGCTCCTCATCGCTCTTTTTTATGCCGGACATGCTGGGCGTTCTACAGGAGTGGCGGCGCGTCCTCGCCCCCGGCGGCCGGGTGGGCTTCTCCAGCTTTGGGCCAACCTTTCTGCAGCCGCTTCGCGATCTGTGGGAGGCGCGCTTGCGCCGGTATGGACTGACGGCAGCTTCACTGCCGACGCACCGGCTGGCTGACCTTAGCATCTGTGAGCAGTTGCTTCTGGAAGCCGGCTTTACGGATATCCGGGCGCACAGCGAGCAACTCGGATACTATCTCAGGACCGCCGAGGAAAGGTGGGAGGACATCCAGGCGGGGCTTGAAGGCAAGCCGCTGCTATCGCTGAACCCATCCCAGCGCGAGCAGGTCAAGGCCGAGCATCTAACGGAACTGGCCGCGCTGACTACGTCCGGCAGTCAAGGCTTGCCTGACGGCAGTTATGGGATATGGGTTGACGTCCCAGCCATCTTTGCTTTTGGTCAGCAGACCGGCGTAATATAGAAAATGGAAATTGACTTTTTGAGGGGTATCGGTATATTTTGTTTGCTAATTGGTTATCCGTGAGCGCAGTTGATCGGAGGCCTGGAGAATGGAGGCTGCATGCCCGTAATATCTATGTTTTACGGTATCATAATCTTGATGTTTTAATTTGACGACAAGAAGCATCATCGTCCTCACATACACGCTCAGTATGGCGAACACGAGGCAATTCTCGCAATTGACAATTCTGAGATTCTGGAGGGCGACCTGACAGCACATTTGAAGAGGGAAAAGTCACAGTTACATTCTCGGAAGCTTTCCCGGTGCCGTCAAGTGACCGCACCTGAGAGCATCTTTTTCGTCCAGCCAGGCGACCCAACAGCATTTAGGGACAGTATAAAAACGAATTAATTGACTCGGGAACGGTTTCTTGCTAATATAGCACCATGTTTGATAAACGAAAAATAGCTGAGAAATTCGCTTTGTCTGAGCATATTGTAATTCATCCCGGTGATTGCCTGGACTTGCTGAGAGTTATCCCAGATGGATCAATAAAGCTTATCGTTACTTCCCCACCTTACAATATCGGAAAAGAGTATGAGAAGCGATTGAAGCTCGACTCCTATCTCGAACAGCAGGCGGCGGTGATCCCGGAATGTGTACGATGCTTAGCCGATAACGGGAGTATTTGCTGGCAAGTAGGGAATTATGTGCGGCATGGGGCTATCATCCCCCTCGACACCCTGCTTTATCCGATTTTTACGGGATTAGGACTTACGATGAGAAACCGGATTGTCTGGCACTTTGAACACGGCTTGCATTGTAGTCGCCGGTTTTCCGGACGATACGAGACTATTATGTGGTTTACAAAATCCGATGGATATACATTCAATCTCGATTCAGTAAGGGTACCACAAAAATATCCAGGCAAAAGGTATTTCAAGGGGCCAAATGCTGGAAGGTATTCTTGTAATCCTCTCGGAAAAAACCCAGGAGACTTGTGGGTAATCCCTAACGTCAAGAGTAACCATGTCGAAAAGACCGAACACCCCTGCCAATATCCAGTCGAGCTGATAGAACGCCTTGTTCTTTCGATGACGGATGAAGATGATTGGGTTTTGGATCCTTTCCTTGGCACTGGCACCTCAATCATAGCGGCTATCCGTCACAATCGCCGTGGGGCAGGCGCCGAAATCGTTCCCAAATATATTCAGATGGCTAAAGATAGGATAAAGCAGCAACTTGCCGGAACGCTAAGAACTCGTCCAATGGATAAGCCTGTGTATGATCCATTTAAGGCGGGTAACAGCTTGACTACCGCACCTTGGAATAAAAAGCAAAATGATAAGCAAGAAGGATTGTTTGATAAGCCAGCTCGGAAGCATGGGTGTGCTATTCAATGAGAATTGTGGAGACATATTCCCATCTGAATGGTCTTGAATATCTCCTTGTGCATAAGCGTGGACTATGGCGAGAGATACAGTTTGTCATGAAGAATGTGGCAGCGGAGATGTTCAAAACCAAAGTCTCCAAAGAGAAAACGATGAAGGGCAAAATCCTATACAGCCCCATCGGTATGAATGCTGAGTTCAAAAGGCTGCTCCGCTCGAAAAACTGGAAAGAAAGCCGCGTCAGTTATTGGGTTACCAAAAGCGAGAGGTTGATCCGAAAAACCCTTGCTATGACACCGGAGGAGCAAAAAAGAGAAATCGAGGCAGCAGGTGAAATCCCCATCTTTAGCTATAACCAGACGGATTTCGTCAAAGACCGCGTAGCCGTTGAAGTGCAATTCGGTAAATATTCATTCGTAGCCTATGACCTCTTCGTGAAGCACCTTGCCTTTTACGTGGGCGACTATATTGATGTCGGCATTGAGATATTACCAATGAAATCTCTCCAAATGCATATGAGTTCAGGTGTGCCATACTATGAGGGTGAATTCTATAACATTGTAAGGCAGGGCCGCGGAGTTCCTGCTGTTCCCTTGATCATCATTGGAATTGCGCCATAGGCGGACAAAGTGGGCGGGGCTGTGGGATGAAGATAGGATAAGATCCCTATGAATATTTTAATTGTCCCACAGCAATCTATGGGTCACCAGTCGGAGGGTTTGCCCGCCTTTGGAGGGTCACGTTTCATCGTGAACGATAATTATCGGACGCGACCCCGATAGTATCGGGGCGTCCCTCCCGCAGGCAGGAACGCCTGCGCTACCATTCAATTTGATAGTCAAACATCATTGGATGTTTATCTTGGTTGGTGCGCACCCCCAAGAATCCCCCTACTCCCTTAACAGCACATCGCAGGTCAGGCGAACTTTATTCAGAGCTTTTCGGAAAATGCCCCCTTTCTGAGCCTGCCCCCGAAGTTTCACAATCGCTTTTCTCTGCAACGAATATATCGAAATCTTCTGCTTCCTGGGCGGGCCAACCTTGCCGCCGGCTTCTTCCAACGGCTTCCATAATGTCTCTACCGGATACCCAAAAGTCTTCAAGTCCTCGGGATCAATCTGGCTGATTATACCCCGCATCAGCATCAATTTGGCTTGATCCGAGCCCAATTCATCAACCCATTTCTTCACCGATTTTGTGGTTGGACGGGTATGCTGCTTTACGCCGAGCGGGTCCCCCAATCCCTTGCCGGCTTCCGGCGCGGGTTCTTTCTTGCCGTAATCGATGGTTTCTTTCTCAAACGGAATTCCTATATATTCATAAATTTTGCCTACCCAGGTCTCAGGATCCTTCACTAAGTCTTCATACCGGACATTTATAAATGATACCTTGTCCTGGCGCAGAAACCTTGCCATCGCGGGGATATAGCGATTCAAAACCGGATTGTAATTTTGCGCGGTGGCGTAGTCGCCATCGAAAAATGAATTGGCGAATGAGGAAAATATCGCCATAGGGTGCCGGGTCAAAACAATGTATTTGGCGTCAGGGTAGATTTTGGACAGAAAGGGGAGTATCAGCCCATAAGCCGGGGTTTTGTCAAGATAATGCTTCTTGCCGGCTGAAGTAAGAAGCCGCCCATAGAGAACATCGCAATATGCCCGGCAGGCATCAATATAATCCTGCTCCTTTTTCGGTAAAGTCGAAACAAAAAGCTTCTGCGATTCCGCCGCCAGGATATGATCATACGGAGCCTTGTCAACTTTGTCAAAATACCCGAGGTGAGCCAGCGGTGTGAGCAGATGCGGTTCCGGCCCCCCCATTATCATGGAATGCGATTCCAGAATCCGTTCCAGCATCGTGGTGCCGGAACGGGGCATTCCAATAATAAAAATCATCGTGTAGCTCATACCCAATTCCTACTTCAAGCGTCTTGGTGAGCGATTTTCCCATTCCACAATTATCGGGCTGGCCACAAACCAGGAGCTATAGGTTCCAACCACAACCCCAAGAAATAGGGCCAGCGCAAAATCGCGGATAACCATTCCTCCAAAAAGGAGCAAAGCCAATATTACAAAGAGAGTGGTCAAGCTGGTTATGATTGTGCGCGATAATACTTCGTTGATGCTCATGTTAATTGTTTCCGCGAAAGAAGCCCGTTTTCTGAATAGCCTTAAATTCTCTCGAATACGGTCATAAACAACAACCGTATCAGTCAACGAGTATCCCGCGATGGTCAGTAAAGCCGTGACAAATAGAAGGTTCATTTCCTTTTGCAGAAGGAAGAATATACCCATTATTGCCAGCACGTCGTGGAAGGTGGCTATAGATGCCGCCACCCCAGAGCGGAAATCGAAACGCACCCATATATAAGCCATAATCCCAAGAACGGAAAGCAGAACCGCCCAACGGGCCTTGCCTTGCAAGGATTCACCCACCGATGGCCCAATGTCATCAATGGAATCCAAAATGTATTCATCTTCCGGCATACCCCTTCGTACCGCCTGAATGAGCCTATCTCCAAGCAACGAGTCAGATCCAGCTTCGACCTGTTTGGATCGGATCAGTATTGAGTTGGGAGGGATATTTTCTCCATGGATTTCGGTTATCTGGGCCTCCCCAAAACCAGCATCACTGACTATACTTCGCAATTTGGCAACGTCAACGGGATTATTAAAAGAACCCCGCATAGTCACGCCCCCGATAAAATCGATGCCCATATTGCCTTTGCCCAAAAGCATTGCGATCATCGAAACTATGCCCAATATCACCAAAATAGAGGAAAAAACAAATGCGATTTTCCTCATCCCAACAAAATCGATTTTAGTCTTCCCAATTATCTTTAACATCAATGCTCCTTAGTATCCGCCCAAAATAAACTTATATGCTTAATGTCTTGTAGCTCTTTCTTAACTCGAAGATTGCCTTAGTCGTGAAAACCGCCGTAAATAGACTGATAAATATGCCCAGCGCTAGAGTTACCGCAAATCCTTTGATTGGACCGGTACCGAGGATAAACAGGAACAGGGTCGTGATCAAGGTCGTCACATGCGAGTCAATGATAGTTATGAGCGCTCGGGCATAACCGGCATCTATTGCCGCTCGAACCGTTTTACCTGTCAACAACTCCTCCCGGATACGTTCCAGAATCAAAACATTTGAGTCAATCGACATACCCACCGTCAATATAATTCCAGCAATCCCGGGCATGGTCAAAGTCGAATGCAATCCGGCCATCACCGCCAATAGGAATAACACATTTAATAATAATGCGAAATCGGCCACAATGCCGGAAATGCGATAGTAAATTATCATGAAGCCCAAAACCATGATAAATGCGATTATTGTGGAAAGCTTCCCCTTGTCGATAGAATCCTTGCCCAGGCTCGCGCCCACCACTGAATTCTGAATGATTTTTACCGGTGCGGGAAGGGCGCCTGCTCTCAGTACCACCGCCAGATCTGTCGCCTCCTCGAATGTGGCCGCGCCGCCCATGGTTATCTGGCCATGGTCTCTTATCTTAGAGCGGATCTCCGGCGCCGATTCCACTCTGCCGTCCAAGGTAATTGCCAGTGGCTTGCCCACATTGGCTCCCGTGACCCCCGCAAATATCCTTCCCCCTTCTTTCGTAAGCGTGAAATTAACCACCGGCTTGCGGAATTGATCCCAGTTGGGAAGCGCGTCTGTCAGATATTTTCCGCTCATCTCCACCCTCTTTTTCAGCAAATATAGCCCGTGGTATTTCTGACTTCCTACGCGAGTTATCCTCGTTGACCAGGCAAACTCCACATCGCCGGGAATAACCGCTTTCACCTCCGGATCCTCAAGATACTTCACAACATTGGGATATTCACGGTCCTCAACCCCAAGCCCACCACCCTGTGTATCCAATAGGGATGAGAACGGCCTCTCCGAATAGTATTCGTCCGACATCGCCGTGGTGTCCGCCCCAGCGTCCTTCTCCGCAAAGAGCTTCGAAGCATCCGGCACCTTGGATGTATCTGTATTAGCCATAGCTGTTGGCACAGCTTGCTCCCCGCCCGATTGTGTTTTCATCTTGGCTACCAGCACCGAGTCGATCGCTTTCAATATTTGATTTACTGCATTGGATTCTCCAAGTAGCCTGAATTCCAAGATGGCGGTCTTGCCGATAAGCTCCTTGGCCCGCTCTGTTTCTTTCAAACCGGGAAGCTCCACCACCACCCGGTCATTTCCCTCGGGGAAAATCTGGGGCTCGGATACTCCCCATTGGTCGATACGGTTACGGACAATCTGCAGTACACGCTCGGAAGCATCTCTGGCTTCTTCTGAAGATAACTGCGATTTGTCAACCTGCAAGACCATGTGCATCCCCCCCTGCAAGTCCAACCCAAGCTTCAGAGATTTCTTCTGAAGGTCCAAGTAATCCGCAGGATTCCGGTCCTGCAAACTCATCTTCTCTTCATAACTCAAGGAATAATATTTCAGCGATGGATATACATAATAGATGGATACTATAATCAAAAGAAAGATTAGTGCAATTTTCCAACTTTGAGCTTTTGTCATTAACAGCTACTCCTTAATATATGCCATTTGAAATCCCAAAAATAACTAAACTGACAATATAATTTATTTCTGCCCATTGTCAATAAAAATAAACCCTTGACTTATAAATGATAAATATGAATTTTAGTATATGTGTGTGATGATTCCACATTTTTCCCAATTATTCGACCACTGTTCCTACAGAATTCTAATGAGGAATAAATAATGAAACCAAGTTCAAAAGACATTGCAAGATTATTCCTGCCAATGTTATTGATGCTCATGCCCGTCCTCATTTTTTCGGGTTGCAAGTATAAGGGGGCCCCTAATTCGGTCATCGAAAAGACTTTTCCGAATGGCTTCAAGGTCATCCTTAAGGAAAACCATGCTTCCCCGA
>PFXJ01000009.1:13851-21875 GCA_002791595.1 candidate division Zixibacteria bacterium CG_4_9_14_3_um_filter_46_8 | reverse complement strand
CTGCCCGGCACAAAATCAAATGTTGGGGGCAAGCCCCACGAACTACTTCAACATTTAGTAGGTCGGTGTTCCGAAGCCCCAATTCATCGGGGGAACTCTGAACCCGACCTATTTTGGCGAACTCCGAATGTTCGGACGCGACAGAGCGCGTCCCTCCAGAGGAATGTCAAGCCACAGGTGAGCTTGACCTACCCGTAGAGGAATGTCAAGCCACAGGTGAGCTTGACCTACCCGTAGAGGAATGTCAAGCCACAGGTGAGCTTGACCTACCCGTAGAGGAATGTCAAGCCCCAAGTGGGCTTGACCTACCCGTAGCTAATCCGCAGACAAGAATGTCTGCGTGAAAGTGGAATTAAGGAAGGATTATTGCTTTGCAATGCCATGCGTATCACCGCCAGCGTTTTTATCAATGACGACGCTCATCTGAAACGCACTATTATGGGACAAGAAGTCGCAGTTGCAATTACCGAGGGCAAACTCGATTTCGGTCCCTGCGAACAGATATTCTATGGTGAATTCGATGGGATGCGCGGTAAACGTGTGCTGGTGAAAATTATCGGAGAATGACGCTTATCAGGCGTGAAAATACAATCCTGGAAATTCTACCGCTTCTCAATAAGATAAATCTTGCTGTCCATATTCTCAATCTCGATGAACAGACCCTCCGTTAATTCTTTGGCAGTGGTGGGAATGATTTCATCATTGAGGAGATTAACCAATTTCATCTTGACGCTTCCGGAACTACCAATCAAGGAAGGATCAACTTTCATAACTACGCGCCGCAGATTATCGGGGCAGGAGTTCTGGTTGCGTTGATTATGATTGATGACATAGATAGCCGTGGTTTTGAGGCCATCGCTTTGGGCGATAATATCGACATCGGGTTCGGAGGAATAAACGGGAGTAGTGATTTTGTGATTGGCCAGGAACTTCTGCAAAATCTGCGTCTTATTAGGGTCGTAGGTCAATCCGGGGTCGAAGGTCAGAACATAGCACATACCTTTGCCTATTTTTCGGGAAGCCCCGACTATCCTGTTGCCCGATTTGGCAAAAATTCTCCAGGCGGAATTTTTCTTGGCAATTGAACCGAAAAATTGGGTATCATAGCTTTCTGATCCGACTTGGACCTTTCCGAATCCCCAATCCAAGTTGGTGGAGATACCAAGAAACTTGGCCAAAACCTGCGATGGCCGTAGCATTTCATTGTACTTGGGTATTATCCCGATAAAAACGAGGTTGGCACCATTTCTGAGAATTTCTGCCAGCTGTTCCTGAATATCATCGGGCATAAATTCGGCCGACGGCACAAATGTAAGCCTTAAATTCTTAAAAAAGGACGTTGCCTCTGTATCTGGGACGGCGTAATCGTAATTCAACTGACCAAGACCTCGGCAAATACCTGGAAGACAATAATCCATCAGATGGTTTAGGTACTCGCAGGGTTCGTTGATGCCGAGATATTTGTAACGAAGAATTGATCGGTCGTAAGCAACACCCACTTGGGCAAATCCATGAAGGTTTTCGAGTTTCATTCTGGGAATGGCCTCATTTAGCTTGGTCATCATCTCATAATTATCCCGTACGGTCCCATCCTCGCCAAGAGGAGAGCCATACCAATGATCACGTTCCACAAACATATATGACACGAGTCCTTTTATTCCGCTGGCCAACGCCGTAACTATCAAAAACCGTAAGGAGCGGTTTTCGATCTTGGCGTATTTGTCGGCAATCTTGGGATCGCTGGCCCACATACCAGTCAGCAACTTGGGAGCCCAACTGAAGTCTGAGGTTGCACTTAGGTAGCGTACCGACCGTGATATCTGGTGATAATTTTCCTGCAATTCGAGATTTAATCCCAAAGTGACTTTTGTGTCAATAATGTCCTTCCATCTTATGGGCATTCCGTAGCATGGTTTCATGGAGACACTGGTCGAGAATAAGGCGCCAACACCTAATGATTCAAGTCGTTCGCGAATGATCTTAACATAGTCGGTAACCGTGTTTTCCTTAAATTCAACCCAGTCTAAATATGGCCTTAGATCTTCAACCTTTTTGGCTTCAATGCTTTTAGGGGCTTCAACTTCGGAAAACTTTTTGAACTTCCGTCCATATATTAAATTTAAGTCCTTGATATCCTTATATTTAGTTTCCAAATAGCTTATATATTTCTCATTTATCGTAAAATTACTGTAATCTCCATCGAAAATTCCGGAATTGCCTTGAGCAGAAAGGTCTTCATCAATATGCATCAAAAATACCGGGCCCTTAGGATAAATATAATTCTGAATCGCCTCGACCAAAGCCATAAAGAATCTTTTGGTATGGTTAATATATTTGGGATGGAGGTAACTGGGGACAAAACCGGTGCTGGTTTCAATGCCGGCTCGTGCCTTCAAAGGATTGCCCTGCGGATCTCGAGCCAGAATGTCATTATCTGCAAAAATAAAATCTGGAATGCCACCATTGCGAACTCCGGCTCCAATGTAGGGCCCACATCGCAATATAACCTTAAATCCGAATTCTCGCGCCAATTCCAGAAATACGGTCAAGTCCTTGCGGGGATCATCAACACCAGCAAAATCAAAATGGCCAATAGTATCCTCGTGCAAATTCCATGGCACCGAGGTGGAGAGCATCGTATAGCCAGCCTTTTTAATTCGTTCAAAGCAGATTGCCCAATACCGTTTATGCACCCGGTAATAATGCATCTCCGCGGCCAAACAATAGAATTCCTCTTTACCGATGATAAACTTATTGTTTACCAAACCTATCATATTGACCACCCTTACCTAATAGATTAAAGAACAGCAATACAATCGAGTATTCCCATTAACTGTAAAAAAATCAATAAGTTAAGATAACTTCCCTGTTAGATGCATCACCGCCGACGCTTCTGACCTATGGAATTGATATATGAATTTTGTAATATATTATCTTTAGATCCGTTTGTCAATCATATTTTGCGCAAATTCGTATTTCATTCAATATTCGTTAATTTCTGCCCGCTAATTAAATACTCGAAGTTGGGGAACCCAAATATTTGTTCGTGTCTCATCCGATCCAATCAATTAATATAATCTGTTGAATTACGATAACTTAGACCCACCGCGGGTAATAATCACTACCGCCATCTGGCTGAACAAGATGAAAAGTCATAAATGCATTTGTATTTGGAGCGAAATCATATTAGTTTGGGTATAATGCCAATGTTATCTTTGAAGGATAAACTTAATCCCAAGCAATATGAAGCGGTCGCTTGCCCGCCCGGTCCATTATTGATATTCGCTGGTGCGGGCTCGGGCAAGACTCGCGTCCTTACCTATCGTATCGCCTTTATGATCAAGCAATTAGGGATAAATCCGGGAGAAATCCTGGCGGTTACTTTCACCAATAAAGCGGCACAAGAGATGAGAGAAAGGCTTCTGAAGCTTTTGGATATGGAATATTTGCCGCTCTTGGTGCTGACCTTCCATTCCTTTGGAGCAAGAATCCTAAGGGAATATTATGAGGTCATTTCATACAAGAAGAATTTTAGTATTTATGACGAAGACGAGTCGATAGGAATAATCAAAGGAATTTGCAAAGACCTGCAAATAGAGGAGGGAGGTCTAAAACCATCGGCAATCAAGCATTATATCAGCCGCGCCAAGGATGAAATGATCGATCCAGTGGAGTATGCCGAATCTGCAAATCTTCACCGCCAGAAAATTATAGGGCAAATATATATAGAATATCAGAAGAGGTTGCGCCTGCATAATGGATTCGATTTTGATGATTTGATTTATTGGCCAGTCAAGATATTCGATGGTCATCCGGATATCCTTCAGTTCTACAGGCGCCATTTCAAGCATCTGCTGATAGACGAATATCAAGACACGAGCATATCGCAATATCAGATGGTCAAGCATCTTGCCGGGGAGCATAAAAGCGTTACAGTTGTGGGAGACGATGACCAGTCGATTTATGGATGGCGGGGAGCGGATATCACCAACATCCTGAATTTCGAGCGCGATTTCCCGGGCGCCAAAGTGGTAAAATTAGAGCAGAACTATCGCTCCACTCAGAATATATTGTCAGCGGCTTCCGCTTTAATCGCCAATAATCTCGGGCGGAAAAGCAAGGCACTCTGGACTTCCTTGGGCGAAGGACAGAGAATAAAGGTTATCGAATGCTCCGACGCTGAATCGGAATCTTTGTCGCTGGTGGAACAATTGACCCATCTTCGAAAGTCGGAAGGCTTGAAATATTCTGATTTTGCGGTACTTTATCGGACAAATGCTCAATCGCGTTCGTTGGAGGATGGCTTTCGAACCTCGGGAATTCCATACATCATAGTTGGCGGCTTGCGATTTTATGAGCGGATGGAAATCAAAGATATCCTTGCTTATCTGAAGATCCTGGTCAATCCCGATGATAATATTTCTACACAGCGGATCATCAATGTCCCCAGGAGAGGGATTGGAGACGTTTCCATAGATTATATCGCCAATTATTCTCGCGAGCGAAATCTTAATTTGCTGACCGGGTGTTACCATGCTACGGAAGGAAAAGTTGATGGCATCCCGGCGCCCAAAATCAAGGAATTCACCAAGATTATCGACAAGCTGTCCAAGCTCATTGACTCAGGAGAACCTTTGGCATCATTACTGGCCAAGATTATTGAATTGTCGGGTTATGAAGCCTCGTTAGTAGCCGAAGCCACCCCTCAATCTGAAACACGGCTTGATAATATAAAGGAATTAGTGGACGGCGCGGCAGAATTTGAAAACCGTACACCTGACGCCACACCTGAGCAATTTCTGGAAGAGGTTGCGCTAATTACAGATATGGACCGTCGGGACCCTAATTCGGATGCGGTTACGATGATGACGCTTCATGGCGCAAAAGGGTTGGAATTCCCGGTCGTGTTCATCACCGGCCTTGAAGAAGGACTTTTCCCTTTGATTCGGGATGGCCAAATAGCCCCGAAAGATTTAGAGGAGGAGCGCCGACTGATGTATGTGGGGATGACACGGGCTCAACGGCATCTATATCTCACGCATTGTCGTTACCGCCGCCATTTTAATAGATCCTTTTTTGGCAAAGCTTCGCGTTTCTTATCTGAAATACCGGAGAACACCCTCGATGATGCCTACGTTGATTTGAAACCCATCAGCAACAGACCAAAAACAAAACTGCGGGAAGGGCGATATGAATTTGAGGCTGAACCGAAGAGAAGTTTTGCCATCGGTGCGGATGTTTATCACCAAAAATTTGGTTATGGTGTGATTCTTGGGATCGAGGGCAACGGCGAAAATGAGATAGTGACTATAAGCTTCAGTAGCGTGGGGAGGAAAAAATTGATGGTGAAGATGGCGGGGCTGAAACCTGCATAAAATATTATTTTGAGCCAATAGTAGCAAGACCCAATCCCGTTGGAAGTTCCCTCACTCCACATTGCCTACCCTGCGCCCTTAATGCCCCCCCTTTTTCCCTTTCGGGATCGCTTTCCAGATTCTGGTGGCCAGGTAGAAACCTATTATGGTGAATGGGAGCAGGAATGGGGGCCAATAATGCCAGTTGGCGGTGGTTAAAAAACCGAGGGATAGGGATTGGAAACCGGTACCCAGATACACGAAACCATCTATAAGGCCTACTGCCGTTCCTGCCGCCTTTCTGCCCCCGAAGTCCATTGTCGATGTTCCAGAGAGAACACCATGGGTGCCAATTACACAGAATGACATAAAGACCATAATCATTCCCAGAAGCAAGGGATTGGGGTTAAAGAGCACAAAATTCATCAGCAAAGTGCCAAAGAACATAGTTGCATATAAAATGCCTGCCACCGGACCGCGGCGTGATTGAAACACTCTATCAGAAATGGTTCCGGCGAATAATCCGCCGAATACCCCCGCTATCATCAAGAGGAAACCCCAGTTGGCCCTCATAAAATGGTCTCCCGGAAGCTGGAGGGATTCTTTGGCGAAAATCGGATACCATTGCATAACTCCGTTGCGGAGCACACCGGTGCAAAACTCAATGAAGGCGATCGTAAGAAGGACTTTATTGGTGAATATCTTCTTGAGAATATCTTTGAGATTGAAAGGTTTATCTTCCTCTCCGGAAGAGGCATCGGCTGTATCGAAGTCCTGGTATCCGGCGCCGCTGGGAGTATCTTTGAGCAAAAAGATTTCGATTAAGGCGAGGATTATCAAAATAAATGCCGGGACAAAGAAAACCCACCAGGTTTGATCTATATTGGCGTTGGCGGCGCCGGTAAGGTTTCTCAGGATGTTTTGTATGAAATTAAGCTGATAACTGGGATTGATCTTAGTCGCCTCCACAATCATGCTTCCCCAGTCAAAGGCGAAATATATACCCAGCGAAATCAAAATCCCGAATATGCCGCCAAACGTTCCTCGTTCGCGAACGTGAAACCAGGAGGCGTTCACTTTGACAATAGCAACTGCGCCATAGCTCTGGAAATACATATTCAGGGAATAGATAATCGAAAAGGCTAGGGTGAGATTGACCTGCCATCCCAGCGAACGGATACCATAGGTCAGGATGCCTAGCAGGATGTTGGCTACGGCGGCGCCAAAAGCCCCCATTAACATGCCTCTTTTGCCCCCGATACGATCCGTCAGGGGACCATTTATCAGAAAGGAGAATGCATAAGTAATGGTCCCTGCGGCGAAAATCAATCCGAAAGCCTCTTTGCTCATCAAATCTCCCAGGGCGACTTTGGAAACGGTCAGATTATACCGTCCCATATATAGGAAGGCATACGCCAACCCTAAGGGAAACCAATTCCAAAACCGTCGAATCCTGAATGCTTGGGAATGCTGTATCGGCATCGCCTCAACCATAAGCTTCTCCGTTTATCTCAATTACCTAATATAGCCATCATTGAAATTGCAAATGTGCATCACCGATTGACGGGGTTCAGGGGCATTCCGCGAATGAAGGCTTTCCACCATCACGATGATGGCGTCTGGAAAATGATCCGCCAGTATATTCACTTCCCCGGGTTCGTTATCGAACGCCGCCGCAACTTTGCCAAGTTGCTTGATTTCTTTCATCCGCATATTCTTATGTGCCCAGTTGTCGTCTTCGAATTTGGGTTTGAGCATTAGGATAGTTCTATTCGAATCAATAGGAAATCCGCTTTTCTTGAGACTTTCTATGGTCCCCTTACCCATCCGCGGCATGTCCCGGCCCGTAAGGTAGATTACGGTGATACCGTTTTTGACGAGCTCGTTGACAAATTCGATTGCGCCGGGAATCGGTTGGTCATACTTGAGATACTTGTTATCAAAAAACCATCGCTCCCAGAATGCCAGCAGATGCTCGGATAGCCCGGGGGTATCGATATCATATTTCTTGAGGGTATCGACTACCAGGTATTCATATTCGGTATGGGGGATATGCTCCATTAATGTTCTTGCGCCGGGGAATTCCTTGTCTTTCCCTTTTAAGCCATCAAGCAAGATATGCCGGACACGCATAGTATAATAAAATAACGTGCCATCGAGATCGAATACTGCCAATGGACGATAACTATCTTTTTTGATTTCATTGGCCTTATTGAGCACAGCATCAATTAGCATCTGATTGGGCATAACGACTGCAAATATATTGAGCCATCAATGATAATACAAAATAATTGTGAGATTATTAGGAAGTTATCAAATGTGAATGGACGATGAATAGGGTGCTGGCCGGCAATCTCATGTTGAGCGCCTCAGACGGACCTGCGCCGTCCAAAATCCGCAAGAAGCACCATTCATCTGGAGTTTTTGTGTCCCATTTTGTGATATTATGTAAAAGTTCTTGACAAAAAAGAAACTTGTGTTATCCTTAACCCGTAGAATCATAAAACATTTGAATAAATTTACCGATATTCATAAGCAAGTTTTAACGCAATTGACCGACAAATGAGACTTTGCATGAAAGGAATCGTAACCCGGTAAAACCACATCGGTTGGTGTGTGTTTTGCAGATATCCCGGTGATTTGCCCTTATAGGGCAACCGGTGCGGGTTG
>PFXJ01000009.1:0-13831 GCA_002791595.1 candidate division Zixibacteria bacterium CG_4_9_14_3_um_filter_46_8 | reverse complement strand
CTGGAAGTCTTGGGTCGAAATTTTTTTGGAAGTTTAAAAACCCGCTTTCAGGCGGGTTTTTTAATTTATCACGAAGGATCATCTAATGGATTCTGTTTACTACGAAGAAGAAAAAGCCAAGAGGATATCTTTAATAGAATTGAATAGGCAGTTAAAACCCCTGCTAAAGCCATATAAGGGGCGTTTGGCGCTGGGATTTTTGCTGTTAATACTCGCCACGACCGCCACCATCACCGGCCCCATTCTGATAAAGCGGGCGGTCGATGTGGATATAAAGAATTCCGATTATTCCGGATTGATGGTCACAGCGGCGATTTATATGGGAATTCAGATTGTATTTCTAATTCTCAATTACCTGCAAAGGATAAACCTGGAATGGATTGGACAACAGGCAATGGCAACGCTTCGGAAGCGCTTATTTAATCATATTGTCCATATGTCGATGAAATTTTTCAATGAAAATCCGGTCGGGCGTTTGCTTTCGAGGGTTGAATCGGACACCGAGTCATTGCGGATGCTGTTCACAAACACAATAGTAACACTTCTGGGCGATTTCCTACTATTGGTGGGAATGTTCGGAGTTATGGCTTATGTGGATTGGCGGCTGACCTTGATATTGGCGGCATTGGCGCCAGTGATTCTGATTCTCACATATTATTATCAGAAAATCACTAACCCGATGTTCCTGCGGGCGCGAAAGAGAATGGCAGATATAGCGGCGTTCCTAACCGAATATATTCAAGGGATGTCGGTGGTGCAGATTTTTAATCGCGGAGAGCAGGTTCGGCAAAAATCATACGAGGTCAATTCTCGGAAATTCAAGATTGAGACCAAAGCCGAGTTGATGGTGGTGCTGTTTTTCAATACCGTATTTTTCACCGAAACCATAGCTATCTGTCTAATTCTTTGGTTCGGAGGCAAAATGGCTCTCAGCAGAGTCATCACGGTCGGCACGTTGCTGATGTTCATTCAATACATAAGGAGATTCTTTGAGCCGATTTTCCATCTCTCCGAGCAGATGCATATCATTCAGAAGGCGATGGCCGGCTCATCCAGGATATTTTCTCTACTGGCTCACGAACAGAGAGTGAAAGATCCAGAATCGCCGCTACTGGTTAAGCCATTTGAGAAATCAATAGTCTTTGAAAACGTCAGCTTTGCCTACAAGGACGAGGACTGGGTTCTGAAGGAGGTAAGTTTTGAATTACCGAAGGGGAAGCGATATGCGCTGATAGGAGTTACCGGCGGAGGCAAAACCTCAATAATTAATGTCCTGCTCAGGTTTTATGAATTTCAGAAAGGTCGGATCCTCATTGACGGCATTGATATTCGTGAGATGAAGCTGACCGATTTACGCCATTATTTCGGACTGGTTCTGCAAGATATATACCTTTTCCCGGGCAACATATTAGATAATTTGAGGTTATCTGATGGATCGATTTCCGAGGAACGGGTTAAGAAAGCGGCCTCCATAATTTCTGCGGATAAATTTGTCAGCGGAATGAAGGATGGATATGCCTCCCTGCTCGCGGAGCGGGGGGGCAACCTGTCAATGGGTGAGAGGCAACTGCTTTCATTCGCCCGGGCGATGGTATTCGATCCAGAGATTCTGATACTGGATGAAGCAACCTCATCGATTGACCCTAATACTGAAGAGAAAATCCAATCGGCACTGCGGCGGCTTCAGGAAGGACGGACATCATTAACCATTGCGCATCGTCTGCAAACAGTGCTCGATGCCGATCAAATATTGGTCATCCGTCGCGGAGAAATTATCGAGAGAGGAACTCATCAGCAGTTGCTTAAATTAGGCGGATATTACTCCGACTTATTCAAACTGCAGTTCCAATTGGCGAAAGGGGAAGTGAAGGCCTATGCGTGAACTGGCTAAATGGCTCTGGAGATTCTGGCGATTGCATCGCTCCGCTTTGGCTGTCATAATCATATTTTCAACTGCCAATGGCGCTATCAAAGCGGCCTATCCCTATGTCTTGAAGTTTATTTTCGATGGGATTGAAGCCGGTTTCAAGATAGAGGACCTGCTCCATTATATTCTGATGTTCCTCGGCGTAGGAATATCGGTTTATCTGGTATATATGACTATGCAGGGCACGCGGGCTTATATGAATATGCGGATGGAATTTCGGTTCCGTCAATGGATATTCGAGTATATCAGCCGCTTATCGCCATCGTTTTACCATAAGTACACCACCGGAGACATTGTTACGAGATTGACCGATGACATTACCGAGAAGCTGGCCTGGTTTTCCTGTTCCGGCATTTTCAGGACATTGGAAGCCGTGCTTATGGTAGTGTTTGGGATAGCGGCAATGCTGACCATCAATGCCAAATTAACATTGTTTGCCATAGGTCCTCTGCCCTTACTAGTCTTTATATTCATCAAGACTGCCACTATACTGCACCAACGATTTGATACCGTGCAAAAGGCGATATCGCATATCAATGACGTAATGGAATCCTGCTTTTCGGGTATTAAGGTTGTCAAAGCATACAGCCGTGAGGGCGCCCAGAAAAACGTATTCAGCGATGCCGTTGACAAGCGCAAGAAAGCGGAGGTCAGAGCCGTGATGACTCACGGGATAATTGATTCCTTGTGGGGTCATATCTGGCAGTTGGGAGTAGTAATCGTCATGTTGTTTGGTGGCAAGATGGTGATAGATGGAGATTTGACACTGGGTGGATTTGTGGCTTTCAATTCCTATGTGCTGATGCTGATTTATCCTATGTTCGACATCGGTCAGTTCGTGGTGGCTGGTCGGCGGGGCGTGGTCAGCGTGAATCGGCTTCGCGAATTGGAGAAATTCACTCCCGAGATCGAGGAACCTTCGGTCCCGCTCAAATTCGAAAGCGATGGAATGGAAATAGAATTCAGGGAAGTCGGATTCAGTTATGACGGCAATCGCTTTGCGGTAAAGAATGTCAGCTTCGCCGCAAAGCCCGGCGACTTGGTGGCTTTGGTTGGCCCGGTCGGCTCTGGAAAATCAACTGTGCTCAATATGATCCCCCGTCTATTCGATCCCACTGAGGGGGAGATAACGGTTAATGGAAAGAACTTGAAATATCTTTCCCTGGAAGAGCTCCGTAGGGCCATCGGCTATGTTCCCCAGGAGCCATTGCTCTTTTCCGATACGATTGAGAATAATATAACATTCCATCGGGAATGGGTATCCGCCCAATCAATCAAGGAATCCGCAGAGATGGCGCAATTGAAATCGGAATTGAGCCAGTTCAAGGATGGGTATCATACCCGTGTAGGCACTCGCGGGGTGAACCTCTCCGGCGGCCAAAAGCAGAGAGTATCGGTGGCGCGCGCACTGGCCGGGAATCCCAAACTTCTGCTTCTGGATGATTGCACCGCCTCGCTGGATGCCCTGACCGAGCAGGAACTCTGGAGACAGTTACGGCAGGTGATGCCAAAAGCCACTTGTTTTTTGATCTCGCACCGAACCCACACAGTTAGAAATGCCGATTTGATCTTGGTGTTTGACCAGGGTCAAATAGTGGAACGCGGTACTCATGATAGCCTGATTGAACTCAATGGGCTGTATCGCCAGCTCTATGAGAAACAACTATTGGCCGAGTCTGTCGGCATAGCGTAATTAATTGCGTGGCGTGCCGGATAGTGATGTCCGGTTCGTCAATCTAAGTATCAGCCATAAAGCCGGACTATCACCATAGGCCGATCTGCGCATTTTCAACTTGAGGTATTTTTTATGGAGCACTATTGCTCCACATTAATATTGTGCGGAAATGTGGCGGTCTTGTCGATGTATTAGTTAATTAAATATGGAGAAATAATAGAAGGATTTGTCGAATTCTCAGGAACAATCGGATGGATAAAAAATGTTTTCGGAACATAAAAATACTATTGACAACCGAAAATTTGCCGATAAATTTTGCGCCGGAACATTTATAGGCAACAGTCGTATTTTCAGACATAATAGCGGTTAGAATACTTTAGAATACTATTGTAGGTTAGAAATCATAGAATCAAAACCAAATTGGAGGAGTATCAATCATGATCTGCGTCGGGTGCGGCGATAAAATCGTAGGAAAGCCATACTGGATTGAGGACCAGCCTTTCTGCTCACAGGAATGTGCCGAAGCCGGTATGGATGACGGTGAAATGTTGGAAGAGGAATATGCTGAGGGAGATGATTTCGACGAGGAGGAGGAGGAGGACTACAGCTAACCGTTAGACAAATCTATTGCCGGCACAATCGTTGTAAGGCAGTATCTAAAACAAAGCCACTCCTCCCTTCAAGCCCGTTCTTGTTGCAACGTGAGGTGGCTTTGTATTTTCTCCAGGAAATTAAGTTATCCGGATTTCGGGTACAGAGGCATTAATTTGGATGGGCAACGTTTCAGCCGGGTGCCTAACCAATGCGGTGGAGTTGCTGACCTCAAATGGGCAAGTCGCTATCCGCGGCCTCTTTCCCAAGTAACTTTTTGAGCTTTGGCCAGGTATCTGAACAAGCCCAGAATTGCGCCCCAATTAACCGCAGTGAAATAAAAGGGGATGTAGAACAGGTGTGATTTCAGATGGGAACTATAAAGCCATCCGAACAAGCCGAACAGGTAAAATGCCAGCTGAAATTCCCAAGCCAGTCCAAACCACAATGACCGCGATATGAGGGCGAAATTGGAGAGAAAGAGCGTTCCCATAAAAACGAGAGCATTCCATCGCAGTAATTTATGAGAAAAAAACATAAAACTGACGGTAAGGAATCGAATGGGATTAAGGAACAGCTTTGCTCTCCTGAAAGCGGTTTGATAACCGCCAGCAACCATCCTTACCTTCCTTTTTAATTCTCCTGAGACCGATTCTGCCGCCAGTTCGTATCCAATGGCGTCGGGAGCATAAACAATTCTCTTCCTGTCCTCAAGCGCTCCTGACGCCAGATACCAGTCATCGGTCAGGGAATCGGCGGGTATTGGGGTAACATATTGGCGACGGAGGGCATACAGGGCGCCATCGACAGTAATCATAGTGCCGAAGTTGCCTTCCGCAGTATGAATTAATTTCTCGTAGCGGGAATAGAGACTTTCACCAGAGATTATTCCATCCTTGGTTCTTAGAAGAATATTCCCGACGACGCAGCCAATTGAGTTGTCAAAAAATGATGAAATTAGCTTCGGGACAGCATCTTTTTGCAGTGAAACATTGGCATCGGTGAAAACGACTATGTCGCCAGTGAGATGGTTCATACCAACATTAAGCGCTTTGGCTTTACCACCCCTATCGGCATAAGCTATAAATTTTAATTTTGGGTCACTAAATCTTCTCGAAATCTCATTGGTGGAATCGGCGGAGCCATCCGAGACAACGATGATATCGAATTTATCCGGTGGATATTCTGTTTCTAAGGCGTTTTTGATCTTGGCGCCGATTACTTTTTCTTCATTGTAGGCACAAATCAAAAGTGATACACGCGGCCGGTAATTGACATTGGCCTGATTGCTCCTCTTCTTTCTGCCCAGAAGCAGTATCAGAGCTGGATAGCCCCAATAAGTGTAAAATAGGATGAATAATGATGCCCAGAAAATTATTTCAATTGCATCCATAATGTTAATGACCTACGAACTGGCCATATATGCCGAATATTTTATGCGCCCATGGTTGGATATCATAATTCCTGCTAAGCTTGTCTCGCAAACGAAGCCCGAACGATTCTCTTAATTGTGGTGATGATATCAAATGTTGGAGCGAATCAGATAATCCTTCAATATCTCCCGCGGCAACTATGAAGCCATCGGTAGAATGGTCTATCATATTCCCTATTGATCCTACTTTCGAAGCCACAATGGCCCGGCAGGAAGCGGCGGCTTCAAGTATGGTCAGGGGCAAGCCTTCGGTCAGCGATGGCAGGCAGAAAATATCTAACGCCTGGTAGAATGAGCGCATATCTTCAATGAAACCAGCAAAGATCAATTTTTCACTAATCCCGATTCTATCTGCCTCATCGCGGATGTTTTGCTCCTGGGGGCCAGTTCCCGCAATTACTATCTTGAGGTTGGCCCTGGCATCCGGTGAGAGCTTGCCGAGCGCTTTAATCAAATTGATATGGGCTTTTTCGACCGATAATCTGCCCGCGGACCCGATTAGGATTTCGTGGCGCCGGACCCCCCAGCATTTTCTGAAATCGGAATTCGGCGCTCCTCGAAAGTAATCGAAATCGACCGCATTCGGCACGATATTGATTTTGTTTTCAGGTACTCCGGAATAAGCAAGTTTTTCCCTGATATTCTCGGAAACGGGGAGAATCGTGTTCGCAAATCTCAAAAAGAAACGTCCCAAATTTTCATTAAACCTGAGATTGGCATCTGCGCCGGTAAAACCATGGGCGGTCGCAATAATGGGAACCCCCGTCAATTTCGAGGCGATGACGCCCGAAATGTCTGATTTGTAGCCATGAGAATGAATAATGGCAACGTTGTGGCGTTTGATAATTCGGAGCAGGTGCCCGACATCTCTAAAATCCCATCTATGATAAGTCTGAATCCTATCTATCTTGGCTCCACAACCAGCCGCCGCTTTTAGGAATTCTGTGCCGCCGCCATCGATTCCCCGCACAAATGAAGTGACTCTCAAATCAAACGGGCAGATTTTGCTCTGGCTGAGCAGGTTCAGCACCACTTTTTCCGCACCGGCGATATTCATCGCCGCTATCAAATGCATAACAACCGGCTTTGGCTTTTGGCTATAGTCCTCATTTCGAATTTGAATGTTCTTAGAAGGTTGTCTTTTTTCAAAAAAGGGATAAATATGGCTGTCGAAAATGGATTCTATTTTGTCAACTCGGCTTTGCCACGAATTCGCTTCAGCCAATCTCATGCGGGTATGGCACTTGCGGGATTCGCATTCGCCTAAGGCTTTTTGAATGCCGGCCTCGAATTCGGCGGGGCTGGAGGTGATAATCAGACCATCGCGATAAGGATATACCGATGGTAGGTCGGTGGTTACCACCGGTTTGCCTGAAGATAAGTACTCCAGAAGCTTTAATGGATTGGCATTGATGGTGATTTCGGTTTTGCGATATGGGATGATGCAAACATCGAATCCCCTTAGATATTTGGGAAGTTCTGTATAGGGTTTGGGTCCCAGCAGGTGAACATTCGGCAATGAAGATATTTTCGAAGTATCTGTATCAGAAGGCCCTATTAGGGTTAGCGACCATTCGGGATGGCTTCCAAAAATATTATGAAGCATATCGAATTCAAACCAATCACGGATAAGGCCATAATAGCCGATTCTGGGATTTGGAATATTCTGCAAATCAGAGGGGATGTCATTTTCAGCAAATACTTGAGTTTGAGCGAAATGAGCATAATCACAGCCATGAGGGATCTTAATTACAAGGGGATTGAACTGGGCTTTGGTTTTTGCCAGCTGGTCTGAGACTACCAGAAGTAGATCGGCGCCGATGAGAAGCCGCCGCTCGAGCTTGCCAACCAGCCCCTGGTCGAACTGCGTGAATTCGGAGAATTCATCGCCTATATAGTAGATATTTGCCTTCTCTCCCAATGCATTTACCATATTTGCTGATGATGGACAGGAAGACCATTGGATGAAATCGGCGATGCCCTGTTTTCTAAGAAAACGCTTGATGACGAATTTCAAAATCAATCGATTTATCCATCTGACCAAGGTATATTTGTAAAGCGGTATAACAATGGGAGTAAGGACGAAAATTTTGGGCTCGACTTCCTTTATGCCGCTGACGAATCGTTTCAATTTCGTGATAATTCGACTTAAGTCTCCCTTGCTGGCTGAAGGCGCCCGTAAGCCCAAACTATCCACCCAGAGGATGGGGTGGGTCCTGGATAATCCGCGCATCAAATGCTGGGTCGATGATGGCAATCTGCCCCAGTCCTCGGCGTAGCAAACGATGGGGATTGCCCGGGAATCATCTATGCGGGCATTCATTGTTCCATTTTCAGTATATTGAGCTTTGGTTTTGAGCATTCTCAATCAATCTTCCCGGCAATTTCCTAACCGGAAGCTACGCGCTCAGTCCGCATTTCCACTTCCTCCCGGGTAACTTCTCTTAAAGGCTTGGCAGGCACTCCCGCGGCCACTGTATAAGGAGGAATATCTTTGGTTACCAGGGCATTACACCCGATTTGGGCATATTCCCCTATTGTAACTCCCGGCATCACAGTAACACTATGTCCCAACAGTGCTTTTCTCTTAATATGAACCGGGCTCGCAGTGCTGGGAAATGTTGAAGTGTTATGGACAAATATTATGCAACGCCAGCCGATGCCAACCCCTTCATCAATTTTCACCAACTCGGGAAATATGTCATCGATCCAGGTTTCTCGACCTATGTAAATCCTGCTGTCATTTTGAGCCAGTTGCACGCCCATTATCCGGTATAGTTTATTGCGCAATTTCCAGTTAAATACCCATTCGCGAGTTATTTTGTTCAAAATTCTGACAAACGGTCCCAGTCGTCTGAGTTTCCAGGGTCGCTGTTTTGCATATTCTTCAAATGAATAAACTTCCGCCACTTTAGCCTCGCCTTTTGATCATTGTTATGCCTTTCTTCGCAATGCGAACTTTACGAAATCTGCAATCCTCCTTAGGTCGTCATTGTCGATGCCGTAATGAGTTGGCAATGTTAATAGGGTCTGGGCAACACGAGATGAAACCCCACGGGAACTGCTATTCTCAGCCAGATGAGGTCTTAATTCCCTGATAGAACTCACCGTGTCGGGATACATTCCCGAAATACCCAACTTATGGCCCTTCTTGAGTATATATCGTCTGATATTAGCATCTTTTAAGAGTATGGGATAACGCAAATAGGGAATAATAGAATGCATCGGCGGTGATGGGATAATAATCCCATCTGCGCCTAAGAATTGCGATTCATATAGCGCCGCTTTCCTAATTCTGTCCTTTGATATTTCATTTAAGTTATTGAGCATCATCACGCCGCGCGATGCTCGACATTCCGGCATTGGGTTTACATCAAATTCTGGTTCGTATGTGGTCTGTCCGATTCGAAGAAAAGGCAGTATTTCCGGAAGCCAGAATGCGTATCTATTGGAGAGAATTTTATATGCTGAAAGCTGTATCATATCGGAAATTGAATTGGCTTCCGCGAATGGAAATTCATTTGAGTAACTTGCGGCGGCAATTTCGGATAGCTCACGATGTCGAATCAATGCCGCTCCTCCCGAAATCGTGGTGATATTCTTGCCCCTGCCAAAACTCAAAATGCCCGCGTCACCAAAAGACCCCAGAGGTTTTTGATCCACGGAAGCCCCAAAACCTTGGGCGGCATCATCAATCAGCAGGACATTCGCCCTTTTACAAATTTTCTCAATTTCATCAATTCTAGAGGGCATAGCAAAGAGATGGGTAACTACCACAGCCAGCGTTTTACCATTTATAGAGGTCTCCAGCTTTTGGGGAGAAAGTCCCAGAGTTTCAATCTCAATATCGACAGGCCTAACTTTTAAACCGGCCCTGACAACTGCCGATGGCACCGACCAACAGGTATAATCGGGAATGATGACTTCATTTCTATTCGGATAAATCCGGCGCGCGGTTTTCAGAACAAGATAGAGTGCGGCTTTGCCGCTACAGGTGAGGAATGCATCCCCGCCGAGAAGGCGCCCCAATTCATCCCTGAACGAATTCTGATCCCTCTGGTCCGAATGGAATACAAAATTCCAGCCGAAAGGCACGCCTGTTGGTGGAATAACATTGAACATATTATCATGGGAGCTTGGTGACAATTTTGGGGCCAAGGAAATTCGCGAGCGGCAACGGTAATTTGCGCCAAATATTGATTGCCAGCTTATATTTTGGATTGGATGGATTCAATTCCGGAAGAGAATTCCTCTTTAATAACTTATATTGCCAGATCTGTCCCTGAGGGTTCTTAACCCATTGCTTCTTAAAATGATAGGTGCCGGCACCTTCGGAGCTTCTTCCGAAATCAAATACTATTGACCCACGACTAAGGCAATGCTTGATTATTTCCCAATAGAGAATATTATTGGGGCAGAATTTCAGGAATCTGCGATCCGCCGAAGCGGACGGGACAATAGAATAATTTCGATAATGCAACAGCAATGCGGCCGCGATGCATTTATTCTGATGCGAGACGATGGCGATTTCTGTCTCATTGGGGAAGTTTCTGAATATTTCTGCGAATAGTTTTTTGGGCCAGACCGGCGTCCCCAAATCTCTCATATTCAGCGAAAAAACTGCATAGAAGCTATCCAAAAGCTCTTTGGCGCCAAATTTAACGCTAAGCCCATTTTTCTCTGCTTTCCTAACCTGGTTTCTTACATTGGAATCAAATGATTTCCAGAGAGATTCTTCTCCACACCTTAAGTCAAGGCGAAATTCGACCTTGTTGGCTTTTTCTGTCAAATCAGACAAACGATGCCTTACTGCGCGCATTTCCAGAAAACTGCAATCATTTTCATTAGCTGTCATAATGGCGGAATCGACTAATCTTCTGACTATTCCGTGGTCGTTGGCGATAGGCCCCCCATAATCCAGCCAAGGCAAAGATATGAGGAATTTCCCGAACAGAATGCTTTTCATAAGTGCTGTGGGAAGTATGCCAACTATGACGCCATTTTGCTCAGTGATGATATAAAATGGTTTGACTCCAAAGGAGCTCGCCAGAACTTTGGACCATCCCCATCGGTGGGCAATTGTACTGAACTCGGATTCCGATAGATATGTATCCCAAGCCAAAGAGTCGCTTTCCGTTGCCAGCCGGACCGAAATCTCCGATCCGTCGGTCGGTAATGGCTTATTGTCTGGTCGAGCTGATGGCTTTATCTTTTGAGTTTCCAATTATTCCGCCTTTATCACGATTTTCATACGGTTTTATTTCCTTCACAACCTTCGCCGGATTTCCAGCCACTACGCTCATCGGCGGGACATCCTTGGACACAATTGCGCCAGTTGCCACCACCGCACCTTTGCCGATAGTTACGCCGCGCAAAATAGTGGCATTTGAACCGATCCAGACATCATCCTCGATAACCACCGGCGCCACATTCTCTCTCTCAACAGGCATATTCTTAGCCCGAGCTTCAGGGTCCAGGGGATGGTTATTATTGTCATAAATGCTCACACCCTGCGCCAGCAAAACCCGGTCGCCGATGGTTATTCTTTCTGCGCAGGAGAAGATGCTTCTAAAACCTATATAGACATCATTGCCAACCTCAATTGTGGGGTCGGGATTAACTTTATACGAGACGAAAAAATTGGCGTTGCCTGAAATTCTTACCCGATCCCCAATATAAATTGAACCATAACCCATAATGAGCGGGAAATTAGATTCAAAATAGATCCCTTTGCCAACTCGTTTACAGCGATAGCGAAACATTGGTTCATAATAGAAAAACTGCTTCAATCTCCGCCATACAATCAAACGGATATTGCGCTCATAAAAAAGAAACGCACCCAACAATTTAGGGGAAGGTAAGCGCAGGTTCCGCATAGCCTTAGCAGACCTATACAGGTAGCGATGGTACCATTTATCCTGTCTTCTTATCCCCCAAAGAAAGTTCTGAATGAATCCCATAATCCACGCCTCTATTCTCTATTAGGAACTTCGGATTTCTGCGCCGAATGTGAATTGATATTATGAATACAAACTGTCGAGGCGATCAGAAAATAAAGCATATAGTTCAAGGCCTGAGTCAGAAATAAAGCGCTGACCGCAAATCCCATCAAACTGGCGAGAATGATGTTGCGAGTTGAGGATATCCGCTCGATTTCAGCGGCAGTGCCCGCAGGACACAGACGTTTGAGTTTGAAAATACAATATCCGAACAGATAAATAAAAATCGCCAGACCTATCAAACCGGTCTCTGCGCCGACTTGCACCAAAGTGTTATGAGGCGCCATCCAACGGTTGGAATTAAAGCCCTCGGGCTTGAAATGGGTGCCGAAGGCTGTTTCGAAACATCCAATACCAACTCCATAAAGGGGCCGGCTAACCATCATATCCAAACCGGCTCGCCAGGCATAGAGGCGGTTCATCGAGGCGGCATCCTGCTCATATTCGCCGATAGTTCGGTATCGTTCCTCAATTTTTGAGGGCAAAAATACCAACATCAGCAGGCCTATGATGGCCAATGATATGATGGCTTTGATTTTGTTCCTCCCTCGTGCGAATAGAAATAGCAGTGCGGCAATCATCCCCAGCAATCCCCCTCGCGATTGTGTTACCACGATGCCCATCACTAAAAAAGCAGTGGCAGCCCAGAATGATAATCTTCGCAACCAAATTCGACCGTTGCCCATCAGTAAGTAGCCTGCCAGCGGAATGGCGGTTACCAGGACCAGGGCCATATCATTAGCGTCACCAAACAGGCCGGAGCCTATACTGGCCGCCGCACGGATGCTTCCACTTAAATACGAGGCGATAGTCGAATAGCATAATATCAGGATACAGAATAGCGCGGTCAACGAGACTATTTTGAGAGTTTTCCAATCTCGGACCACATTGATAAAAATCAAAAAGAACAGCAGAATCTTGGTGAAATCCAATGATATTTCCATCGCTTTGGTAGGCCAAAATGAAAGCGGAACAGAGGCGAAAATGATTACTGTGAATGCCGCCAGAAGATAGGTGACCCTATACCTGAACAGGAAATCCCGCGAACGAAGATGCTGGAGGACAACTGCCAGCAATGTCCCTCCGCCGATAATCTTTGCCAAAGGAAGCGAATCCAACCCCGCCACGACATCTCCCGGGCGGATGAAATTCAGGATAATAAACCCAATCAACCCGACTACAGGCCAACGGAATATGACAATTGCCGATGCCAGTGCCATCGAAAACGCTAAGACTAATTCCTCGGAGACAAAGAGGGCCGATGCCGCCAAGAGCAGGGCCGCTGAAATCAGGAGCAATCCCCAAATATAGGAGGATCGAGCTTGGCTGAAATCGGATCGACTATGGTTCGGAATATCTGTTGAAATTGACCTGGTCTTTTCTAAGGTTTCTGGCGCGTTCATATCTTAGGTCCCATTCCTGAATGATTTCACTGCTTGTATTAGATTAATCGGATGGCGGGCGAAGTTCATTATCAATTCCTTTTCTTTTTGGTGAAACCATCCTGCTAAATAGAGTATCATTGGATATGTTAGCAAAATAATGGTGTCGAGAGTGATTCTCGCGGCGAAGTTATCAATGGGCAAGCTATAAGCAACAATTACCATGAATACTGCCAGAGACAATGCGGCGTTGATCCGTCCCCATTCGTATTTGAGCGGCATCAATTTTTGCGAATAACGGTAAGCTGTATAAAGCCGTATCCAAAAGGCGATTATGGTCGCTACGGCGGCGCCGATCGCCCCCCAACGTGGAATTAGTGCGAAATTCAGGGCGATATTGGCAATTACTGCCCAGGCGGTCGAATAGGCGATAAACTTGGTTTTCTTCTCAATCAATATCCCGCAGATCGCCAGCCCATGCATCCCGATAAAGATGTAGGCTAGGCTGATGAACGGCACTATCGCATACGCAGACCAATAGGATTCCACTGCAATGATTTCGATTAATTCCTTGATATAAAGCGATAGCCCGAAGCAAAATAGAATTGAAAAAAAAGTCGAGTAAGTGAAAAAGTCGCGGAATACTTTAGAGGCGTCATCACGTTTGGCTATCGCAAACATCTCCGCAGTCCAGAATTGCTGAAAAGGCGCCAATAGCAGAATCGAAACCATCATCCCAAATTTATAGCCCAACGAATAAATCCCCACTTCGGATAAATTGGAAAAATATTTTAAGAAATACCGATCGGAATAAGTGAGGATAAA
>PFXJ01000013.1:2697-5744 GCA_002791595.1 candidate division Zixibacteria bacterium CG_4_9_14_3_um_filter_46_8 | reverse complement strand
ATCTGACCATAAAGGGCATGATTCCTTGGCTTCATCGGCTTCATCGCAAAGCGTTATAACACAGTCAAAATGTTGTCCCGTGAATACGTTCAAATGTTTTGATTTGGCGCCGGTAATCTCAATTCCCAACTCCCGCAATGCTCTGATAGCCAGGGAATTGACCTCTTTGGGATCAGTCCCGGCGGAATAAGCCCTCCAGTTATCAGCAAGGTAATGATTCACCAGAGCCTCCGCCATAATCGAACGCGACGAATTGTGAACGCATAAGAAAAGGACTTTCGGGGGAGAGATTTCATCCATACTATTCCCTACAACCTCACTTCTTGGAACGTGTAATATCGTCTCCTAAAATAGAGAGCCACGTTTACTAAACCGATGAGAACGGGGACTTCCACCAAAGGTCCAATTACCGCGGCAAAGGCCGCTCCGCTATTGATGCCAAAAACCGCCACCGCCACCGCGATTGCCAATTCAAAATTATTTGAAGCGGCGGTAAACGATAATGACGCCGACTTCGGGTAGTCAGCCCCCACTTTATGACTTAAATAAAAACTGACGATGAACATCAGAATAAAGTATATCAGCAGTGGAATGGCGATTCGTATCACATCCAATGGGATCGATATGATATAATTCCCCTTTAGGCTGAACATAATTATGATGGTGAAAAGTAATGCGATCAAGGTGATCGGACTTATTATCGGCAGGAATTTATCTTGATACCATTCCTGGCCTTTCAATTTAATTAATGAGAAACGTGTAATTACGCCTGCCAGAAATGGGATCCCGAGATATATGAAGACGCTTTTGGCTATCTGCCCCATCGAGATGTCAACAATACTTCCTTCAAGGCCAAACCAGCCGGGAAGAATTGTAATGAAGACCCAGGCGTAAACACTATAGAACAAGACCTGAAAAATGCTATTGAAAGCGACCAGACCAGCCGCATATTCAGGGTCCCCTTCGGCCAGTTGATTCCAAACAATCACCATGGCGATGCATCGCGCCAACCCGATCATAATCAGGCCCACCATATATTCCGGGTACCCGCGCAGAAAAATGATGGCCAAAAAGAACATCAGCACCGGGCCTATAATCCAGTTCTGAATTAGCGATAAGCTCAATGCCTTCCAATCACGGAAGACCTCGCCCATTTCCTCGTATTTCACCTTAGCCAGAGGAGGGTACATCATTAATATGAGGCCAACCGCGATGGGGATATTGGTTGTGCCTGCCTGAAATTGGCTGACAAAGCCCTCGATGGAAGGTATCAAATAGCCTAACCCAACCCCGGCGGCCATTGCTATAAAAATCCACAGCGTCAAGAATCTGGTTAGAAAAGACAGCCTATGCTTTGATTGGGGCACCATTTATCTCTCGTTCTACTAATCCTGATGATTCATTGTCGTGATAAAGGCGCTTGCAAATGCTATTAATATCCTCTTTTAGCAACGCCTTTATTTTTCTCCTATCGTCAGCAACGTCCTTGCTCTTATAGACAGATGCCTTAAAAAGCTGCAGTGCGTCCCTTAAAGGTCCTGATATTGATTGATGGCTCAATCTATAATAGACCCACCTTCCGACCTTCCGCCTGCTGATTAAATCGGCGCTTTCAAGAATGGACAGATGTTTTGATATGGTGGACGGGGCATGATCCATAGCCGCAGTGATCTGGCAAACGCATAATTCGTGAATATCCAGCATCATCAGGATCCTTACCCGTGTTTCATCCGAAAGGGCCCTGGTGACTTCAAGCAGATCGCGCAAGTCGTCATTACGATATTTCGTCATATAACGAAATATAAGCATTTATTTCATAAAGTCAATAATTTTTTTGAAATTTTTTGATTGATGAAATTCGAGTCCAACCTCCGGAATAGTTCATTAGCGATAAAGCATTATCTGGCTTAGTGATAGGAAATTAGTTTGAAATGGGAAGATTCGAATCCTTTCACTTGGGGCGAGGGATGAGTTGGTTGAGGAGACCGAGAAAAAAACAATATCGGATAATAAAAATAAGAACAGCAAAGGCTTAGCGGGTCTCTATTATTCAGGAATTTTCTCCCCCGCTCGGGCTTTCTGCCTTTTAATGGCATAAGATTCATAGAAATTACGATCATTGCCGAAAGTGATTGACTGCGGCTGAATGATACGATATTCTTTTGGGAATAGTAAGGAGTCAGATTAAATGGCTAAGAAATTTCCAGAGACTTTCCTTTGTTCCCTGTGCGGAGTCACCAAACCGATGGGCGACGGCCGGTCGGCGCAATTGGTGCATGGAGCGGTCGGCGAGTTAATCCGCAGGCAACACCCGGACTGGGACTCCGAACACATTATCTGTTCATCCTGCCTGAATCAATTCCGGACCGAATACGTCGAAAATGCGCTTGAGTCCCAGCGGGGCGAATTGTCCGCCATAGAAGACGCGGTCATCGACAGCTTAAAGGAACAAGCGTTATTGTCTCGTGATACGGCCGCGGAATTTGAGACCACTCTCACTTTTGGAAATCGCATAGCGGACCGGGTGGCTGAATTCGGCGGTAGCTGGCGGTTTATCATTATTTTCGGTGTCGTGATGACGGTCTGGATCGGCATCAACACGATAGTTCTATGGTCGAGGCCGTTCGATCCGTATCCATTCATCCTGCTCAACTTGATCCTGTCATGCCTTGCCGCTATGCAGGCGCCGATTATCATGATGAGCCAGAACCGACAGGAGGCCAAAGACCGATTGCGCTCCGAGCACGACTACCAGATCAACCTCAAGGCCGAGATCGAAATCCGCCAGCTCCACATAAAACTCGACCAGTTGATCAACCATTCATGGCAACGGCTTTTAGAAATTCAACAGGTGCAGATTGAACTCATCGGGGATTTGGCGCGTTACCAGGCCGAAAAACGCCAAGGCGAACAATAACCGAAGTCGGGCCGCCGATACTGGCAGGCACAGAGGCCCCCTACCAAGCAGTGAAATCGGATATCCATCTGTAGGGCGGCCCGATCAAATCGGGGTATGCCGCTTTCATCACGCGGGGCAGAGACGCCCC
>PFXJ01000013.1:1318-2632 GCA_002791595.1 candidate division Zixibacteria bacterium CG_4_9_14_3_um_filter_46_8 | reverse complement strand
CCCGCCACTTCGTAGCGTTAATCAAGGTCAGCCCTGGAGGGCCGACTCGCGAATAATCCCCCCTCTCCCATTCAGCGGGAGAGGGTAGGGGTGAGGGAGATTATTTCAACAGCGTCATCCGCTTGATGAAAACCTGATCGCCAGTCGAAGATCCCGATTCCGTCGGGACGGTTAGCCGATAGAAATAAATGCCAGAAGAATAATTCGCTCCATCCCAAGCGACCGTATGATGCCCAGCATCCTTATGACCATCAACTAAAATGGCAACTTTTTGTCCCATTAGGTTGTAGATGGTCAGATTGACGTTGCCCGCTTCAGGCAGACCGAATTGTATGCTGGTCTGGGCGTTGAATGGGTTAGGGTAGGCCGACATCAAAACGTATTCGGTCGGGATTTGAGCCGCAGCATCCCAGCCGCCTTCCAACGTCCATTCCTCGGCGCCACCCTCAACACGGCCACCAACGACCGTGAACTGGAACTGGAACGAATCGCACTTCACGTTGGTCGGCTGGGAGCAAGAGCCAATGCGCCATCAGCAAAGATGAATGCCAGAGCAATGGCAATGAGAATAATACGTCCTTGATAAAACATCTTGTGAACCTCCTATAAAGTTATCTTCGAAGTTAGTTCCCTAATTTAGATTTTGGCTTTCCACTCATTTCAAAAGCAGCATTCGCTTGCTATCGGTATTCTCCCCTTGAGTCAATTTCACTACATATACTCCACTGGACAAACCCGAAGCATCCCACTGAATAGCATACCTGCCGGGTCCCTGATGCATGATATTGGTCTCTAAAACTCTTTGGCCAGCGATATTGAAAATGGCGAGTCTTGCATTCCCGATTGATTCCAACGAGTATGAGATTTTTGTGCTTGAATTAAAAGGATTCGGGTAGATACCGTGAATACCGAAGGTATCGGGTAGCAACGATGAATCTTCATCGACAATAGATTCGAGCTCTGCTATCCTCAAAAGAACGAAATCAAAGGCGGTCATTGAGCCATAGCTTGTGCCCGCTGCAATAAACCCTCCGTCAACTTGGCCATCGACTTTTGTCTCTTTAGCAGAGAAAGTGGCGGAACTTGGCAATTCATAGATGCGATCCCAAAGTAGTTCCCCACCTTGGGTGGCCCTGACAATATAAACGTAAGATGCGTCCCACGGGCCGGTATAACCAGCGAGTATATAGCCACCATCTTCGACTTGTTCCATCCAGTATCCTTCGCTCCAATCTCCCGATTCTCCAAAGAATTGACTCCAGTTCTCGTTGCCCATAGAATCGGTCTTCACCAGCAAAATCGAGTATCCGCCCC
>PFXJ01000013.1:0-1303 GCA_002791595.1 candidate division Zixibacteria bacterium CG_4_9_14_3_um_filter_46_8 | reverse complement strand
GTTGCCCATAGAATCGGTCTTCACCAGCAAAATCGAGTATCCGCCCCCAAATTGCTGATAGACAGCGCCGGCAGCTATGTATCCTCCATCTGTGGTTTGATGCGCCGAATGGAAATATCCTTCTTCCCCATTATAGAAATATCTCTGCGACCATTCAATCTCTCCAAGCGAATCGGTCTTAACAAGGGACCCAAAGCCATAACCAGCAATTATGTAGCCTCCGTCGGTTGTCTGTTCGACTGAAAATGCGTTATCTTGTTCTTCACTATCATATGACCTCGCCCATAAATAATTACCCTGGCCATCAATTTTGGCTAAATACATATCGGGCTCAAATTCGCCATCTTTGCCGGTGATGATGAATCCACCATCATAGGTCTGGTCAATCCCTTCTGCCCATTGAGTATCGTCCCCCCCAAATTCCAACGTCCAGAGGGTGTCGCCGGCATCATTAATCCTGACAATGTAGGCATCTGCCCTAGTATCCCAATCCGTTCTCCATCCTCCCATTATGAAGCCGCCCTGGACACACTCTGTCATGCATAGTGCCCCCTCAAGAAGGGTATCGCCATAGGTTCTTGTCCATAGAGTATCTCCTATGGAATCAGTCCTTACAACATACATATCAATATTCAGAGGCTCCACAAAGCTCCTCCCCGCCATTATGAATCCCCCATCGTCGGTTTGCAGAACTGAGAAAGCAAAATCATCATATGGTCCCCCATATGTCTTAGTCCATAATGTATCCGGATCGGCGGAGGCCTCTCTTGGAGATAAGCAAATGATTGAAACAGTAATTAAGAACAGGCCAAGCGTCCTTACCGACTTTACCCAGAAAGATGATTTTAGAAACCGAAACAAAAATCGCCTCCACATAATTACTTAATGATAATTCATTAGCGTATTTTGTCAAATAGAAAAGGTTGGGAGTGTTCTCTCAACCTTAAATATATCAGTCTGAAATCGGAAATGAGATTACTTCAGATTTGGTAGGTCAAAACCCTGTCTGCGGCAGGCAGGCCTTGCGGTTTTGACACTTCCCTCTCCCATTCACTGGGAGAGGGATTGAGGGTGAGGGAGCTTCTTCAACAACGTCATCCGCTCGGTGAACGTCTTATCGCCCGCTAATGTGGGTAGCGACTGTCTTGAAAATCAAGAATAATTAGGTATCCACGATTGGTTTTTAGCGAGCATTGCATTGAGTATAGTCAACAGTTTTTGCATTGCGGCGACGATAGCGGTCATTTTGTTTTTGCCGGCTGCGAGCAGGCGATGGTAGAACTCGGAAATGACTGGGTTATGT
>PFXJ01000063.1 GCA_002791595.1 candidate division Zixibacteria bacterium CG_4_9_14_3_um_filter_46_8 | reverse complement strand
GTTCGCGTTCCGAACGTTCCCAGATAACGATATCTTCCTCTTTAATACCGGAGGAAGACAAAAGTTTGGCAATGGCATTGCAGAGTGTCGGCGAGCTGGAGGTCATTTTGCCGGTAAGGCAGTTGGGCTTGATACCTACTCTCTTTGCAGGCGGTATAAATTCGTTGAGCGCAATTTGGGGTTTTTGTTCTGATGCCAAAACCATTAGCCCTTCGCCCAGCATCTCAATAAGATGTCCGACATCAGCCGGATTCGGTTCTCCGGTGATTTTGCTGGATTTTAATATGATCACCTTGGATTTTGCCATATTGAGACCCTTGCTTAAATAAAGCTCGAATACTCATTTCTGTCAAGTGATTAGAGTCTTTGGCAAAAAGCCGAATTTATAACTATGTAGCCCAAGGCAACTCCCATAGTAATGTCAATACTTGTGTGTAAAATTGGGTTTGGGGCAAGAGTGTATCCGTGGTTTTCATGATTAGGCTACTTTTGAGTAGTGGTCAGCGATCGGTTTTATTTTTTCGGATTTTCGTTGCCATTTAATGTTGAAGTACTCGAAGATACGGGCCTCATTTCTTTTGCAGCTTTTGCTGTTTGGGAAATAACCCATCGCATTCAGTCTCCGTCGGACTTCACGGAAGCATCTTTCAATAACATTAGTGGTCCTGATCACCTTATGACATTCCTGCGGGAACTCAAGGAAGGGGATCAGCTTGTCAAAATCCTTCTCTAAATATTTCACCGTCTTAGGCCTTTCAGTTCCCACTTCTACTTCCATAGTCGAAACATCCTCACTGCTGTCCCCGCCGTCCTGGCATATATAATCAAGGCCGCTGAGCGGGCGCACAGCCCACTGCCGGTGAGCATCATACAGATTTGCAGGCATTATCGCCTCCTATTTAAGGTTTTTAAAGTGCATATTTTCGGGCTTTAGTTTAGGTTATGAAAGAGAATTATCAATTGCCTGTAAAGGAAAATACTTATTGACTAGGGGTTGGTTATTTTCTATTTTGAAAAATATGAATTGTGATAGATATAAGTTGAAAGGAACATCTTATAATTTGATGCGTGACGTATCTATTGTGTTATGAATCCAAGGTCTGATAAGAATGTCATCTTCTATGTTATTGCAATGTATATATTCTTTGCATTACTTCCAATTTTGGTAATTGCCTCAGATAGCTATGCTTCCGATTATGGTAAAATATCAATTCATTCAAAAGGTTCTTGGGAAATAACACTAGATGGCAATTATTTGGGGGAAATCTCAACTATCGATTATGTACCGTTAGGCAAGCATATAATTGAAGCTAAAAACACACCTTATTTTCCAATTAGGAAAGAAGTATATGTAAATTATTCTGGCCAAGTACTATCAGTAGTTATTGATGGGTATGAGCATGATTTATTTGAGTATGATTATGAAAAGGATGGCCAACTTGTAGTTTCCGATAATTGGCTTAAGGGAAGACGGCACAATGGCGAGTTTTCTGATTCGGGGGAGTATCTGTCTTTAAAGAAAGATGGCTCTACTATAAAGTTGAGATGGAAACTTTATGTTAGGAGAAAAGATGGATTTAAGATTGGTAAGGGAGATTATACTAAAGAGTTTTATACATCCTTAAATCTTCAAATTGGAAAAGACTCTACAGAATTATCTATTTCGGGAAAAGATGTGTTTTCAGTAGAGACAAAAGAACTAGTATGGAACAATCACTCCATTAATCTAGGCTTTTACGGATTTCGGATCCAGCAAATAGGTCCAGTAGGCGACCAACAATAAAGTAGGAAGTTATGATTATGAATCATGCTAAATCAAGCAAGGATCTTCCGTGGTATTTAGTTTATTGCAGAATGCTAGCTCTTAATATCACGCGAATTATTTTAATCATAGGATTTTCGACAAATCTCGTTTACGCCCAAACAAATGCGAATAACGATAGTCAAGTATGGAAGACAAAAGAAAAAATAGTCGATCTAATGTCAGATGAATCATATGAAGCGACTGAAAAAATAGCTCTATCTCTTGAATTGCTTCCTTCTAATTTTGATTTTACCTCTGATAAGTTATTACGGAAGGCAAAAGCACGAGTTATAGGACATGGTTTAGCACATGATTTTCCCAAAAGACCGCATGGCAGAGTAATTGGCCTGCAATTCTATTGCGATAGATATGGTTGGCAAAAGAGCACTCTTGAGGAATCTTTTTGGAAGGTTGAGGTTTGGTCGGCTGTGAAAAGTCATATATTGTATGCGGATGGAACCACGGGTGATTATTTCATGAGTGGAGAAGCTGGCAACACATATTATGCTGGTGGAGGTTACACTTATAGAGATCCTTTGGAGTTAAAAAGGAAACATCTAAAGGCCTTCGAAGAAAGTGGAAAAGCAAATCAATTAAATATGAAATATGATTATGACCATGCTGAATATATGGATAAAATCGATTGGGCTATAGCAGTAATTAAAGAACTAAAAATCTTGGACTTTGAAAAAAAATGGACTGATGCTCCGTTTAAACTTCTTTCGGAGTTAGAAACATACTCAACTTACTGCGGCGATAAAGCAAAAGTCGATGAGAAAATTAGGCAGCTGCATAGGATTCTTGAAGTTAATTGAAACATTCATATGCATTATTAAGTGTTAAGGATTTTTGATAATAATATATCACCAATAACCACAAATTGGCATATTTTACATACACTTCTTTCTAATATTTATCTAACATAATTTTCTGTTTCCTTGTGTTGTCGGGGCCACCCGACAACACAACAATCCGGCGAAGTGGTTCTCTCCATCTATAATCTTCTGGGGCAGAGGATGTATGAGCAGACCGTTGTTCATAAGGAGCCGGGACGATATTCCACCTCTTGGGATGGCTCAAGATATCCTTCCGGCATTTATTTGGTGCGGGTGAAGATGGGGGAGATGGAAGAGACCAAGCGGTTATTGATATTGAAATAACATACCCTGTCTTTTCCGACGATGTCGGAGTATCCGCCCCTCTGGAGAGGGGAAATGAAGGATAGCACAATCCCCTCTGGAGAGGGGTGGCCGAAGGCCGGGGTGTGTCCATTCAGTGCTTGGCAGATGTCCTCATCTGCCTACCACAAATAATTCCCACAGCAAGCTGTGGGGCACCCTGGCGGCTTTACCCCCGAAATTCGAGAACCCACCGCAAGCGGATGGGGCACCCTTAAAAGAATGGAACAATGCCCTTCGCCTTTTCCAAATCGTCATGCTGATTTGAGATGATTGATAGGATGGTAGAATCAATATGGACAAACATCATGCATGCCTTGTGAAATGCATCACAATTTTGAAAAATGTCTTGACAATGGTAATGGAAAATATATTTTAGGCTACTTATAATTGATTCCGTCTAAGTTGATGAAAGTGAGATAATTCACCATCGTAATTATGGAATTTGGAATGGTCGGAAATTATGGTTACGCAGGTGTGTGGGTGCTGGTGGGTATAGGATTTGTGTTATTTACATTTTTTTTCGCCCGATTAATCCGTCCTCAAAGGCCCAACCCGAATAAACTCAAGAACTACGAATGCGGAGAATTCCCATTCTCTGACTCCCAACTTCAATTTAATGTTAGATACTACATATTCGCTTTGATATTCGTAATATTCGATGTCGAAGTGGTCTTTTTGTTCCCCTGGGCGGTCGTTTTTAAGTCATTGGGATTATTCGCTTTTGTTGAAATGCTGATATTTATTGCCATCCTGCTTTTCGGACTGGCTTACGCCTGGAAGAAGGGGGCGCTAAAATGGGTGTAGTTTCCAAACTGCCTGTTTATATGGAAAGGATTCCCGGAGGCGGCATTTTAACTACATCGGCAGAGAAGTTTTTTAACTGGTCGAGGGCTTCATCGCTGTGGTATATGCTCTTTGGCTTGGCCTGTTGCGCCATTGAAGGATTGATGGCGACCGGCGCTTCACGATATGATTATGATCGTTTGGGGATGATTTTCCGGGCATCGCCCCGCCAGGCAGACCTGATGATTGTGGCCGGCACCTTGACTCACAAGATGGCCAAAAGAGTCAAAATTCTCTATGACCAGATGTCCGAGCCGAAATATGTGATTGCTATGGGCGGATGCGCCAATAATGGGGGACCATTTTATTATGATTGCTATAGCGTGCTAAAAGGTGTCGATAAAATAATTCCCGTAGATATTTACATACCGGGCTGTCCTCCAAGGCCGGAATCGGTGATGGAAGCGTGTTTGAAACTGCAGGAAAAAATCAAAAAGCAAAAACTGGGCGATTGGTCTTCATCAACCAGTTAAGGCTTGGAAATCACAACGATAGGCAGGATTGGATAGTTCAAGTTTATTAAAGCTTCTTTCGGAAGAATATCAGGAGAGGGTCTTCGATGGCAAAATCATCACCGATGTGGCCACAGTTTCAGTGAACCCTGGTAATTGGGTGTCGATCTGCCACTCATTGCGTGATGATAAATCATTACTCCTCCACTCCATTTCCAATTTCGGGGCCATTGATTTCCGAGAGAAATTGGGAGGATATCAAATAGTCCTGACGGTCTTCTCTCACCAATTCAATCATAAAATTACCATTAAAACCTTGTTGCCTGCCAAAGAAGACGATTCGCCTATAGTGGGAACGATTTCGGGAGTTTGGCCTTCTGCAGAGTGGTTTGAGCGGGAAATGGCGGAGCTTTTCGGGATTATCTTCGAAGGGCATCCAGACCCCAGACACCTTCTGCTGGACGATGACTGGGATGAAGGGTATCCGATGCGGCGGGGGTGGAGTGGCAAAGATTTCGTGGTAAAGCCGGAAATTTAGAAAATGGCGATTGAGCAATTGAAAACCGAAGAGTTCATGGTCAATATGGGTCCTCAGCACCCATCGACTCACGGTGTTTGCAAGTTAGTGATCAAGATGGATGGCGAGCAGATCAAATCGATTCAGCCGCATGTCGGTTTTCTGCATCGTTCGATTGAGAAAATCGCCGAGAATAGGACTTATGCTCAATTTGTGCCATATACGGATCGTATCGATTATTGCGCCTCGATGAATGCTAATCATGCTTATGTAACGGCCGTGGAGAAGATGGCGGGAATACAGGTTCCGGAGCGGGCTGAATATCTTCGGGTGATGATGGCAGAACTCAATCGTATCGCCTCGCATTTGGTCTGGATAGCAACTTTTGCCATCGACCTCGGCGCGGTGACCCCTTTTCTCTACGCTTTCAGGGAAAGGGAGCTGATACTGGATTTATTCGAGATGACTTGCGGCCAGCGGCTTACCTACAATTATATGTGTATCGGCGGCGTCAATTGGGATATTCCGCAAGGATTTGAGCCGAAACTTCGGGAATTTCTCAAGATTTTCCCCCAAAAAGTTAATGAATATGAATATCTTTTAACCAATAATCCGATATTCCTTTATCGCACTAAAGGAATTGGTGTTTTGGATATGGACACCGCTTTTGCCTATTCCGTATCAGGGCCTTCAATCAGGGGTTCCGGGTTGAAGTGGGACATCAGAAAAGCGGAACCCTATTCAATTTACAATAAATTTGATTTTGACGTGCCGGTTGGCCACACCGGTGATGTATGGGACCGCTATAAAGTCCGTCTGAATGAAATGCGGGAATCAACCAAAATAGTTCAGCAAGCGATCGAGGGATTGCCGGGCGGTGACACCAAGGTTAAAGTCCCGATGACCTGGAAACCACCTGAGGGCGAAGTTTTCTCCCGAATTGAGGCGCCGCGAGGAGAAATGGCGTATCATATCATTTCGGATGGCACTCCCAAGCCATATCGCATAAAAATTCGCACAGCATCTTACTGCAACCTGCAAGTGCTTCCAGTTATTGCAGTTAATCACTTAATCGCGGATTTGGTGGCGATTTTTGGTTCGTTGGATGTTATTCTTCCCGAGGTTGACCGCTGATGCTGGAATTGAATGTAATCTTTGAGGCGGTTCATAGGTGGCTTGAGGGTATTTTGCCCCAGGGTCTGGTGACTCTCATTTCAGCATTGGGCACTGGCGGCATAGTCCTGGCATTTCTGTCGATTCTCGCGTTATTTTTGGTCTGGTGGGAGCGGAAAGTTTCGGCACACATGCAACAGCGATTGGGGCCTATGAGAACCGGCTGGCATGGGGTGTTGCAAACCATTGCTGATGGCGTGAAACTGGTGCAAAAGGAGGATTTGATTCCCTCCACTGCCGACCGGCCAGTTTATTTCTGGGCGCCAGTGATTTGTTTTGTGGCGGCATTTATGGCATATTTGGTCATCCCTTTTGGGAGGGGTTTGATAGTCCAGGACTTGAATATAGGCATACTATATATAATTGCTATTACAACATTTACGGTGGTATCACTCCTGATGGCGGGATGGGGTTCCAATAACAAGTGGGCTTTGTTGGGAGGAATGCGCAGTGCGGCCCAAATAGTCAGCTATGAAGTTCCTCTGACCTTGTCAATTCTGGGAGCGGTAATGTTGGCGGAAACGCTTTCGATGGTGGGCATCGTCCAATCACAGGCCGGCGGTTTTTGGAACTGGCTTATTTTCCGCCAACCGATCGGATTCATTGTCTATTACATCGCGGCCACCGCCGAAGCAAACCGGACTCCATTTGATATTCCTGAAGCCGAGCAGGAATTGGTAGCGGGATTCAATGTTGAGTATTCGGGGATGAAATTCGCGATGTTCTTCCTGGCTGAGTTTGTGAATATGTTTACCATCTCCGCCATTGCGGTCACCCTTTTTTTTGGCGGATGGAATGCTCCGCATCCAATTTTTAATTTTGTACCGAGTTGGATCTGGTTCATGGGCAAATCGCTGGTGTCGGTTTTCATATTGATGTGGTTCAGGTGGACATATCCCCGCATTCGGGTTGACCAATTAATGGGGTTCGCTTGGAAATTCCTTCTGCCGCTGGCATTCCTGAATATTATTTTGACAGGATTGGGAGTTTTGATCTTTCGGAATTAAGCTATGGCAGGCAACATCATAAAAGAGATTACTGATGGAATCTATAATCTTATTTTGGGCCTGGCGGTAACATTCAAGCACTTGTTCAAACATGCTATCACCCTCCAATATCCAACTGAGCGTTGGGAGATGCCCGAGCGGAGCCGTGGCACTATTGTTCTTCTCTCTGATCCGGAAACCGGTAGATTGAATTGCACCGCCTGCCTGCTTTGCTCAAAAGCCTGTCCGGTGGCGGCGATATCAATTGAAAGGATTAAGAATCCGGACACCAAGAAATTCGAGCCCCAGAGTTTCAATATAGATACCACAATTTGTTGTTATTGCGGGTTGTGCGAGCAGGCCTGCAATTTTACGGCCATCAAATTGACCGGCAAATATGAGTTCTCGGCATCGGACAAGAGCAAACTTTTATATGATATGGGTTTTCTGCAGGAAATTGGCCGCGACGTAAAATACGAAAAGAGGGAGAAAACTGCCGCGAAGAAGAAGGCCGTGGCCAAAGCGGAAACCGGCGAAGATGTTGGAGGTGCCCCTGTGGCTGACGCCAAAGCGGAATCCTCACCGGGTTCGGGAGAGGCGAAGAAGGAAGACTAACAGATGGAAACCGGGATATTCTACATATTGGCCGCCATCATATTGACCTCGGCGTTGATGGTTGTCTCGTTGCGGAATATATTCCACTCGGCACTGATGCTGATACTTTGCTTCTTTGCGGTCGCCGGACTATATATCACTCTGGACGCTGATTTTCTGGCGGCAGTGCAGGTGCTTATATATGTCGGCGCGGTGACTATATTGATGATTTTTGCGGTGATGGTAACTCACCAGCTGACCGGAACTACAATGCGCCAAGTTAATGAGCAGCCGATCCCGGCAGCGCTCATAATTATTGTGTTATTCATCCTTCTGGCCATTGCAATTACTCAAACCGGATTCGAAGTGATTGGGAAATTCCCTTTGATGCCGACTGTTGCCGCTATCGGGACAGCATTGATGACCGTTTATGTGCTTCCTTTCGAGATTGTTTCTCTGGTTTTATTGGTGGCATTGATCGGGGCGATTATCATTGCGAGGAGGGATTAATTTATGGTTACTCTTGAGCATTATTTGATCCTCTCCGCATTGCTGTTCTGTGTCGGGATTTTTGGGTTGCTGACTCGGCGGAATGCGGTAGGCGTCCTGATGTCCATTGAGTTGATGTTCAATTCGGCCAATATCAATTTCATTGCTTTTTCGAAATTCATTACTCCGGAAGCGCTTACTGGTCAGATTTTCGCTATTTTTGTCATCACGATAGCGGCGGCGGAAGCCACGGTGGGCTTGGCCATAGTGGTGTTGATGTATCGCAATTTCAATGCAGTCAATGTCGATAAAATAAACTTTATGAAGTGGTAAGCTCAATCGATGATTAAATACTCCTATATAATAGCATTTCTTCCACTCTTGTCCTATGTCCTGATTGTTTTCTTTTTCAGCAAGAGGGAGAAAACTGCCTCCGGCATCGCCATCACTGCAGTAGTGTCATCGTTTGTTCTGTCGCTTATCGCGCTGTTCGAAACACTTGCCGATCATGGCCCCCACATATTTGAATATGAGTGGATAGTCATCCCGGGACTCAAGTTGCCGCTGTCGATATTCTTCGATCCTCTGACGGCAGTTATGCTGATGGTGGTTACTATTGTGTCATCCTGTGTCCATATCTATTCATTGGGATATATGCATGGGGATCCCCGATTTTCACGGTTCTATGCCTACCTGTCATTGTTCACCTTCTCAATGCTGGGGTTGGTATTATCGGGGTCGTTTTTTGTAACTTTCATCTTCTGGGAATTGGTGGGATTAACCTCGTATCTGTTGATTGGGTTCTGGTTTGAGAAGAAGGTGGCGTCTGATGCGGGCAAGAAAGCATTTATCACCACCAAGATAGGGGATTTGGGCTTTCTGGCAGGTTTATTAGTGCTGTATTGGGCGGCTGGGACCTTAAATTACTCCGAGGTCTATCATCAAATCGAAGAGAATCAGATTCCAGCTATCATTCTGACCGCCGCCGGCATTCTCATTTTTTGTGGCGCCATCGGCAAATCGGCGCAATTCCCACTTCATGTCTGGCTTCCGGATGCAATGGAAGGTCCTACGCCAGTCTCAGCGTTGATCCATGCCGCCACTATGGTCGCCGCCGGCGTTTATCTGACGGCGCGCATTATGTCGATAATTGTGGTCAGCCATACGGCCGCTATGACCATTGCCTATATCGGAGCCATCACGGCCTTTATGGCGGCATCGATAGGATTGGTCCAGAATGATATCAAACGGGTGCTGGCGTATAGCACGGTCAGCCAACTTGGCTATATGATAATGGCTCTGGGAGTAAGCGGCTATACCGCAGGGACATTTCACTTGATGACGCATGCCTTTTTCAAGGCGTTGCTATTTTTGGGGGCCGGTTCGGTTATACATGCCGCGCACACCAATGACATCCAGCAGATGGGCGGCCTGGCGAAAAAAATGCCGATTACTTCGAAGACCTTTTTTATCGCCTCATTATCTATAGCGGGGATATTCCCGCTTTCGGGATTCTGGTCAAAAGACGAGATTTTCGCCTCCATTTATCACGAAGGGCATTATTTTCTTCTCGCTCTGGCAGTGCTGGTGGCAGGGATGACCGCATTCTATATGTTTAGATTATGTTTCCTGACATTTACGGGCGAAGCCCGCGATTATCATGTATATGAGCATGCTCACGAATCGCCCAAAACAATGACCTATCCGTTGATATTTCTGGCATTTCTATCCATATTTGCGGGATGGGTAGGTATGCCCTGGCTGGAGCACGGCTACTCGTCATTCGTTTATTTCGAACATCCACACCACGCGGCCGCCAATTACGTCCTGATGATTGTTGGCACGATAGCGGCGCTCAGCGGGATTTTTCTGGCCTACCAGATGTATTACAAAAGAGCTATCGATCCGGTGAAAATGGGAGCGAGATTCAAACCAGTTTATACTTTCATATATAATAAATGGTATTTCGATGAGCTTTATATGGGCACTGTGATAAAATTTGCTTACTGGTTTATGGAAGTGCTATATAGGTTCGACCAAGGGGTGATCGATTGGTTTGTAAATTTTGTGGGCAGGTTTGGTATGTTTAACTCGCGGGTGTGGCAGACATTCGATGTGTATGTGGTTGATGGGGCGGTGAATGGAGCCGGATTTATGACCCGCTGGTTTGCGGGAGGACTGAGAAAAATTCAGACGGGCGCTGTCCAAAATTATGCATTCGTGATCTTTTTGGGAGTCGTGTTGCTAATGCTTTTTAAGATGATTTAGGATAAATGTGCTGAATATAGAGGAGATACGCTAATATGGACTTTCCGTTATTGACATATATGATATTTGTCCCGCTGGTGGGAATGGTGGTCGTTATGGTGATGAAAAAAGAAGCCCATAATGCAATACGATACACTTCGGCATTCTTCTCATTCATCACTTTTATATTCTCATGCATACTTGTTGCCCGGTATGACGGTTCCACTGCCCAATTGCAATTTGTGGAAAAGGTGAGCTGGATTCCTTCACTGGGAGCAAATTATTTTCTGGGGGCCGATGGAATATCAGTGCCGATGCTATTCTTGACCGGATTGCTTTCGTTCCTATCAATAGTAGCTTCGTTTGGCATAACTAATCGGGTCAAAGAATATTTCGCCTTCTTTTTGCTTTTGGAAGTAGGGATGGTGGGAGTGTTCTCGGCTTTGGACCTTTTCTTGTTTTATATTTTCTGGGAAGTGATGCTGGTGCCAATGTATTTCCTGATTGGGGTTTGGGGAGGCCCTCGCAAGGAATATGCCGCCATAAAGTTCTTCCTATATACCCTATTCGGTTCGGTGCTGATGCTGGTCGGGATAATCGCCCTTTACTTCTTCGCCGAACCGCATACTCTGGATATGATGGAGCTGATTAGGAGAAGTTCTACTTATGGCCATACCTTTCAGCTTATCGTTTTCGCGGCTTTTTTCATCGGTTTCGCTATCAAGGTTCCGGTATGGCCATTCCATACCTGGTTGCCCGATGCCCATGTTGAAGCCCCAACTGCCGTTTCGGTTATTCTGGCGGGTGTGCTACTGAAAATGGGGACTTACGGTTTGATGAGGGTTTCTTATCCAATGTTTCCCAAGGCGGCTGTGTATTATGCTACACCGATTGCCCTGCTGGGGTTGATAGCCATCATTTATGGCGCTTTTGTTTCTATGGCGCAGAAAGACCTGAAAAAGTTAGTGGCTTATTCTTCCGTCTCGCACATGGGGTATTGTATGCTGGGGCTGGCGGCGTTGACCACCGCGGGCTTCACCGGTTGCATGTTCCAGATGTTCAGCCATGGGGTTTTGACCGGGGCGATGTTCCTTTTGGTGGGTGTGCTTTATGATCGCACCCACACCAGGGAGATTGCCGCATTTGGCGGACTTGGCGCCAAAATTCCCCTATACACCGGAATCTTTACCTTATTCGGAATGGGGTCTCTGGGTTTGCCGGGTTTGTCCGGATTCGTTTCGGAATTTATGATTTTTGTAGGCGCGTTTAACTCGACCTACATTCAAAAATGGATCGTAATCCTGGCTATCCTCGGCGTAGTGCTCACCGCGGGGTACATATTAAGGATGATCCAAAATGTGTTTTTGGGGCCATTCAATACCCGCTGGGAAGGACTGACGGAGATTAATGGGCGCGAATTATTCACAGTAATTCCGCTGGCGGTTCTGACCATACTTATTGGCGTTTATCCCAAACTGCTGGTCAATATGATTACCGCGTCTATGGACAATGTTGTCAAAATGATAACGGGATGACACTGTGATGCAGATAGAATTATCGCTACTATCTCCGCAATTATTTCTCCTGCTCTGGGCGATATTGGTCTTTGTTGTCGATTTTTTCACTGCGGAGCGCAACAAAGCGAGTCTGGCTTACTTGAGCATAATTGGCCTTGTGCTCACCGCCATCATCTCCATCAGCTCAAAACAGGGAGAAACTTTCGGCGGCTCTTTCAGGGCGGATACTTTTGGGTTAAGTTTCAATATCATATTTCTTGGTTCTGCTATCTTGACTGTTGCATCGGCTGTGGACTATGTCAAAGCGCACCTTAAACATCAAGGCGAATTCTACGGATTGATTTTGCTTTCCACAGTCGGAATGATGTTTCTGTCAGCATCAGGTGATTTACTTACATTGTATGTCTCCCTGGAGTTAGCCACCATATCGTTGTTTGTCCTTGCCGCATATATGAAGAGTGATTTGAAATCGACCGAAGCTGGCCTGAAATACTTAATTTTGGGTGCGGCTTCCTCGGCGATACTGCTTTATGGAATATCTCTGCTTTATGGAATAAGCGGCACATTGGTTCTTGATGCCATCGCTTTGAAATTATCGCAGATGCCCACAGTTGGACCTCTATTCATACTCTCAATAGTGATGATTATCGCAGGATTGTCTTTCAAATTGGCGGCGGTTCCGTTCCATATGTGGTGTCCGGATGTTTACGAAGGCGCCCCGACTCCAGTAACAGCTTATCTTTCAGTGGCATCCAAGGCGGCTGGCCTTGCGGCGTTAATCAGAATTTTCTTCAAATCACTGGCCTCGACTTCGATGCAATGGGTGCCCTTGCTGATGGCCATCTCGGCAATGGCGATGATTCTGGGCAATGTGGTTGCGGTAAGACAACATAATATCAAACGGCTTTTGGCTTATTCCTCAATTGCCCAGATCGGGTATATCCTGGTAGGGTTTATAGCGGTTTCAGAATTGGCGGTCACCTCTATTATACTTTATGTGCTTGCCTATATGTTCGCTAATATCGGCGCTTTTATGGTGGTTATCGCTTTCTATAATGTCAGCGGGTCGGATGACATTATGGCCTACGCTGGCCTTTCGAAACGCTCCCCATTTCTGGCGATAAGTATGGTTGTATTCTTGTTATCGCTTGTTGGCATTCCTCCAATGGCTGGATTTATAGGGAAATTCTACCTTTTCAGCGCCGCCATCGAGAAGGGCTACTATTGGATAGTTGTTCTTGGGGTTCTAACTTCCGTCATTTCCTTATATTATTATATGTCAATCGCCTACCAAATGTATTTCAAAACAGGGGATGATGATTCCCCTGTCCGGGTCAGCCCTACAATGGCTGTGGCTTTGGTGGTAGCGCTGGCTGGAACATTATTAATCGGCGTATATACTCAACCGGTGCTTTCGGCAATTTCCGGCGCCTCAAGCGCATTTTTTTGATAAAACTAATACCCGTCTTATTTTACCTTGCCCGCACATGATTACTGTTGCGGATTAGCCCTCCAGGGCTGACCACCATTGATTCCCTGTAGGGGCGGGCATCTTTGTCCGCCCTTGAGATGTTCGCAGGCAGGAATGTCTGCGCCACTAAATTGAACGGTAGGCCGGACATTCCTGTCCGGCATTTGTGCCGTCCGCCATTCTCTTTGAACATGAGGCCAGGTCGCCCTACCGGCCCGCTTCGCTTTTTTTCATTAATTCCGCAGATTTCTATTGACTTTATTATATTTGGGCTGTATATTGAAGTAGATTGGGCTTGGTTTGGAACAGAATGATAATGAGTATTTTTATACACAATTTTCCGAAAGGGGGTGGTAAGAGAGAAAGAGCTGGCTTTCCGAGTAAGAGTGTTTTTTCTAAACTAATCGCAGGGAGTCTTTTATGGAAGCGAAAATGAATTCAATCCTGCGGGGGGGGGGGAGCTTACCCCAGTTCTCTTCAGTATCATTATGTTGTTCTTCATCTTATCCGGTAGCGCTGAAGCTGTGCCGCTAATCGGCACGTGCTACGGGTACAATTACCTCGTTAAGCACGTTGCCGATCAGAACTTCGTGGACTCTACCCACATCAAGTCATTCAGACATGGGTATGACTGGGGTTCCATGGAGAAGGTGATGAGTGACAATGGGTGGGGATTTCCGGCGCTGGTCAACGCCATCGCCGATTACTATCCCCCGATGGATGAATGCGGAGAGAAGATATTTGTCCTCAATTTTTGGCATCCGACCAAGATGTTGTCGCCCGGCGGAGAAGAGGACTCGGCAGACTTTCTGGAAACG
>PFXJ01000124.1:7012-21162 GCA_002791595.1 candidate division Zixibacteria bacterium CG_4_9_14_3_um_filter_46_8 | reverse complement strand
GAGAACAAGATGATTTTCCTGCGAGGAGGTTTGTACTTGCTTACCGGCGCTTCGGCGGCATCAAGGATATTGATTACCGGCGTTGATCTCTGTTCCTCTAATTTCGCCAGCACGTGCTGCTGGGTCAAGGTCAGGAAAATTCCTTCATTTATCTGCACCTCTCGCGTCAGCCGACCAAGTTCCATCAATAGCTCCGGCGAATTGCCTATCCTCAAATTGGCTTGCCTGAACCTCTTCAAATTCTCTTCCGTCTTCACCAATTGATCTTCAGTTTCCTTCAGCTTTTGCTCAATAAATATCCTGTTCTCCCTGGCCCGGTCAGTCCGCAAAGTCTTATTGAATGCCGTGAGCTCCTCAACGTATCTATTTGCTATATCTGCGGCAAGCTGAGGCTCCTCCGATTCCACCTTTAACGTAATCACACCCGTTTTCCGATCCAGCGACACTAAAGTCGCCTCGGTCAAATTCATTCTGCCGATATGGTCTATCCTCGCTTGATCCTTCTCATCGATACCCATAATGACATAAAGCGGTTGCTCATCGGCAAATTTCTTGCTTCGGTATTTCGTATGTAGAATCTTGGTCTTAATCGACCTGCTCTCCAACATCGAAGGATACAAAGTGAGCGGATTGGATTCGTCAAAATTGCCCAGCCCCAAGCCCTTAGCCATATCAGCCAGATTGCTCATCTGGCCTCCCAGGCCGCTCTTAACAGACACTGTCGGCAATAGTGTGGCCGTCGCCATATATGACGGAGGGGTGATCAGACAGTATGCCAGCGCCCCCAACACCAATGATATGGCAATAACCAGAATGCTTCGGTGACGCTTGATAATGACATTTAAGATTCTAAAGAGCAGTTGTTCGGGATTGTTCGTCTTGGTTATCACTGACATAATCGCTACTTCGTCGTTTGCCCAATCAAAAAGATAGTCGTGGCCGCTGATGATACGATTCCTATTATGCTGGCTACATCTTTGAGCGACTCGCCCTTTTCCTTTTCTATCTTCGTAGGCACAATAATGGTTGCGCCGGCGTCCGGCTTCGTCATCGAAAGAATATCCGGTTTATTGACTTTACCATTCGCCATAACAATTGAAACTTTGCCTTTGTCCGCAGTCTCTCCAAAACCGCCGGCTTGTTCAATATAGTACCTGTATGATTTCCCCTTCTCATAAAGGACCGCCGCCGGAAAATTCACCTCTCCAACCACCTTCACCGTCTTTGGTTCGTCCGGAATGAATATCTTATCACCTTCGGCCAAAACCAGATTGTACCTGCTCTTGCGGTTTTTTAGCACATCGATAAAATCAATCGACAATCGGCCGGCGTCATTTTTTGCCCTTGTGAACACTGCGGCTGACGGATAGGCCGTCGGTTTCAAGCCCCCGGCGCGCGCGATCAATTGCTGAAGTGTCTCCGTTTCGGACTGCAAAGCATATTCTCCCGGGTATTTTACCTCGCCATGGATACTTACTATTCTCTGATTCTTCCAGTCCGGAAGCTCACGGATAAAAACCTGGTCATATTTCTGCAGTTCAAAAATCTCGATCCCCTTTCCTTCCAGGTATCCCTTCGATACCGGCACCTTGATAATATTAACCTTTTTCTTGAAACCGGCATTATTCGTTCGAGACACTTCGATTGTATCCACGAAGGCGTTATTATGAACGCCTCCCGCCATTACGATTAAATCCCTTAAGCCCATCCCACCATAAAGCCGATAATCCCCCGGGCGCCTTACCGCCCCTGAAATGACAACTTGATAAGGCGTATCAAAATCCCAGATGGAATAAATTCTAACACTGTCCCGCGCCTGCAATACCAAATTATCCCCATTTACGCCCTCCACCGCGTCGCGTAGCTTGAATGAGATTATGTCCTGAGTCTTATCTTGGTTGAACCTGAAAAGATGCCCATAGTCCCAATAAACATCGCCATTCAAACTATCGGCCCGACGAATCAGGTCTCCCAATTTCATATCTGGAAGTAATTCATACCGCCCCGGTTTCTTGACTACATCCCCGGTGATAGTTACATAATTGTTCAACTCATCACCGACTGCGAAAATCCCAATATCATCATGATCGAACAATGGAATTGGTTGCCCCCCATTCAAGGCGGCCTCCAAATCAAAATCGATTGTTACCCAATCATCCTTGACAGTGCTCCTCTGCTCGAATGGCACCACCCTGCGGATCTGCGCCCGACGGAGATATGCAGTGCTCTTAAGCCCGCCTGTCTGATTCAGCACGTCTGTGAATGTTTCCCCTTCCGCGATTTCATAAATGGCAGGGCGCTTGATTTCACCGCGCATCTTCACCCGAGGCCCTACCGGACCGACAAAAATCGCATCTCCATTCTCCAAGCGGATATCCTGCGCGTTCTCTCCCGCCAGCAGAAAATCATAAATATCGACCGCCGCAACCTTCTTGTTATTCCGTATCAATTCCACCTTGCGCATTGTCCCCTTAATCGTAGGTCCGCCCGCATAATAGAGCGCATTAAAAACATTTGAAATTGCGCTGACCGTATATCCCCCCGGTTGCCTCACCTCTCCCATTATGAAAATCTTGATACTCCGTAGCTTTCCCAATGACACATCCACAAAGGCCGATGACCCATTAGCATCCCTCCTTATTCCAGAATATACCCTTGATAGTTGCGAAGTTAGTTCATTGCGGAGCATTTCCAAGGTAAGCCCATTCACCAGTAACCGACCGGCGTCAGGAAGAAGAATATACCCTTCACGGCTCACCTGCAGGGTCGTGTGAAGCTCATTATCACCCCATACCGTCAAAATTACCTCATCGCCCGGGCCAATCATATAATCAGGCGGTACCGGACCAACCTCTGGGGGCTGAAGACTCCCCAAACTCAAGCCAAAAATATCATATCCAAAATACGGCAGATTGTCTTCGGTCGGCACGGAGGAGACAATCGCCGATGGTTTAGTCGGCGGATCAGTCGAATTACGATCTTCTATCTGGACAGTATCTGATGGTACTATTCTAAAGCCATCGGCATAAGCAGAGACACTAGTTCCTTGTACCGGCGAAGTATTCTTTTCGGACCCTGACCCCAGATAATCCTGGATCTGCTTTTGCTGTGCTGGTGATAATTCCCTCAATCTGTCCAAATCCGTTTGCGAAATTTTCTGGGCAAGCGCATTCGGCAGGAAAAACCCCACCATTGAAATGGTTAGTATGATTATACTTAAAAGCCATGCCATGCGACCAAATCTAAATCGATCTGTCTTTTCACAGCAACTTGTCATATTTTACTCCTTATGCGACGGGTTTCTCCAAATATATCCCGACCTCAATCCTGCAAAGCCTATGCCATTCCCTGGGTCCGCCATAAATCGTTGTATTGCCATAAAATAGCTTCCGCGCAACGATCCTCGGTCCCGCAATACTAGGAATCTTTTTCCGATTTGCAGAACCTCTTTTCCCGAAATTCCCAATGCATTCTCTTGCATATTTTCGTACCAATTTCAACCACTACATCCTATCTTCTTTGAAGCTCATCGTATCCTATTGCACTACAAGAGAATAGCCAAATGCAAAAACCTATTCAAATGGAACGTTCATTGCTTAAAATACTATAGAGAAAATTAACTATATAGGGGTTGCTCATTTTGGTCCTTAAAGAATTAGTTCAAATAATATTAGAATCGACAGAGAAGCCGGTTTGCTTGATCATAATTCTCATTCTACTTAATTCGCCGCCAATTCAGGCTCAACCCGCGAATGCCGTCTCCATCTCGGGCATCGTTTATAGCATAGACACCGGCGAACGCGTCCCTTATGCCAGAATCCAGTTGGAAGGCACCACCCTCTTCACCCATTCCAACGAAAATGGCGAATATATCCTCCAGGACATCCCAGCCGGAGAATATAAAATGATAATTAGATTGATCGGATATCAGGAAAATGTGAAGATTCTGGATTTGTTCTCAGTGAGGGGTTTGACTATGAATATCTTCATTCTGGAGAAAGCCATCCCAATGGCATATCGACTGGCGCCTATCCCCTCTGATATGAATTTATTATTCGCGATTAGAGAAATTTAGTGGAGCTTATCGATATCGAAATAATAAATTACCAATATCTTTTCAGTATCATAATAGCAAGCTAATTTTTGATGAAATGCGCCGGCAAGCAACCCAATCGTCCCTATCTCCAAATCCTTCATTGAAAAACCCTCTCGATAGGCATCTTCGACCTCTTTGGCGACATTCAGAACTGTCATTAGGGATAATGTTGGTATCAACCCAATCTTATCGCGGATTAGCACGGCGGTCGCATAATTGCCATAATAATGCTGCCATTTATCAGGATTTTTCATCACCCAGTTTACATAATCCACAAAATACCATTTATCATATTTTGCGGGCAAGAATTTGAAGTGACCGTCGCGTGGATAGCTGAAAAATATGCCGGCGGTCACTTCACTCAAAGGGCTTATGATGAAGATCCCTACTACTACCAGAAAGAAGAAAACCTTTTTTATCTCTCACCTCGAAGAAATTAGACTCAGCTACTCCGTCCCACGCTAAGACTATCTCTTCTGGATTAACTACTAAAGCAATTATCATTCCCATATTAGATTGATTGCAACTAATTACAATATTATATCTTATTAATTATCAATATGTTACCTTTAGTAGCTTGGGGGCCGATAGGCTAATCTTGCATTATGCAATTAATGTCATAGAAGTTATGCAATACCTTGCAGGATTAACGCGTCATTCGAAATTTGTCTAATTTTGGATTGACTCTCCACCTTGCACCAAATATAATGAAGAGAGATTATAAATCGTTGCATTCATCACCGAAGTGCCACAAATAAGCGACATTACATTTCTCTTTGATATTGGCGATGTAATCCTTTACTACGACCACATGATATCCTGCCGCCGTCTCTCTGATTACTCCACAATTTCAGCCGAGATGATTTACAAAATGATCCTTGAAAGTCCGCTGGAATCGCGCTTGACTAAAGGCGAAATCTCATTCTTCCAATTTTATTCCGAAGTTAAAGCGCTGGCCAAAGCGGAGATTGGTTTTGATGAATTCACTGAATTCTGGAATGACATTTTTACTGAAAATCCGGAGATGACCGAGTTAATTAAGAAACTCAAATCTTGCCATCGGCTAATCATCCTATCCAATACCAATCAACCCCACTTCAACTATATTTGTCAGAAATTCCCGGTCTTAGGACTATTCGATGATTCAATTTTATCTTACAAAGTTGGCTTTACCAAACCCGACCCCCGCATTTTCAAACTTACCATTGAAAAATGCGCCACCGACCCCGCCAATATAGTTTATATAGATGACAAGATCGAGAATGTGGAAGCGGCGAAGAGGTTAGGAATGAGAGGGATAAGGTTTGAAGATTGTGGAGATTTACGAAGAAGATTGGGAAGCTGACCCAGTTAATACATGACTTGCATATACTATTCACTTAATTCGAAATCGCCGCTGTATCCGTTTTCGCGCAGTATCTCTAAAGCAATTCGATGCGCCATATCGTGGTCGTGGCATATTGAAAAAGCCCTTTGGGCTAATTTGGCACAGGTATCCTTGATATACTTTTTGTATTTGCTCAGAGCCTTGATGATGATTTTGTTATCACGGGGAACCGCAATTAAACAATCGTTCGGCTTATAGGAACAAACTATAAACTCCGCCATATCCAATCCATTGGCCTCATAGATTTTGGTTCCGCTTTCATCTATCATTTCATATTTCCCAAAGAAATGATGCCCGATTTTCAGCGGTTGGTCGCCGGTAGGAATTTCCATCATTGCCGGCTTCTTTAATTGTGGAATGAATGCACCGGGGAAACTTTCTAAGCCGTCCGGCAGTATCTCCCGCTCTACATGTTCCTTTGCTTCGGCTGTGCTTATGTCAATTTTTGTCTTGGCGCTGGCTTTGCGCATTTTGGGCAGAGCCAACCTTTCCCTGACAAGCTCTTTTAACCCATCATAAATTCGGGGTAGATATTCATCGGGATTCAGTCCAATAGCCTCGAGGATCGACGCATCAAAAGCTCTACGGTCTTCCAGACGCAGTTCCTTTTCAACATCGTGAATTCTTCTTTTGCTTATCCTGCTAAAGCATTTTCTTATTCCTTCTATATTTGAGTCTTGAACCTTTTGCAGACTCAGAACGGAAGTCGATTCAATGTCGGGTCCGTAAAATGTCAATACGCCATCGCCCATATTGGCTCTGCCATGAATTTCTACGAACAGAGAATATACTGTGGAATTCAAGTAACTCAATAGTAAATTCTGGCGCTCCGTTTTTTTCGGATATGCTACAAAAAACGTATCGCCCGCACTTATGGTTTTCGGCAAAGATGGGAAATAGAATCTTTTATCGACAAATCTTTTCATTAACAAAAGAGGCTCTTGGGCTTCTTCTATTACGAACCAATACGGACGGTTTTGAACACTCGGCACCTCCGGCCAAGGTACGCCTTCTGGTCTGCCTTTTCTCTTTCCGGTCTTTTGTTTCTCACCCCATTGGATATATTTCAAGGCGCCGAGATAACCGGATTTTTTCAGGTCCGCCTTACTCATATTGCACATGAACAGCTTGAATTTCAGCTTGCGAGGATCGATGATTATCTTATCCGCTTCCTTGGGGCTTTTGATGACCGGTTTTAGGAAGATTTGCTCAATGTCGCCAACCCACCCGCGGCTGTTTTTCACATTAAGGCATTTCTTCCTTTCGGGCTTCTGTCCGGTCGGCTGGACATAGAAAAACTCATTAATGCCGGTAGTATATCCTCGCCGTATGTCCGCTAACTTATCAAGAGGAACAAGATGGTCCTTTCCCCTCTCAAGTATTTCAAAATACACATCCGGGGCCCGTAGATATTTCCCCCATTTGGCGGAATGCTTCCTTTCATTTAATTCCTCAAGCAGGAAACTTTGTTTTATCGGGCGGATGCGGAAATCGTCATCTTCAACTGAAGGAATGTATTGGGTGTCTTTATTAAGCTGATATTTACCTTCCGGCGCCTTAGCATATTCAATTTTTCTCACCAGTTTGTCGATGTAACTCCATCTCTGTTGCTCATCTCTATCCAAATCCGGGTATGGTATCAGGTCCTCAAGTTTCTTTTTGACTTTGACAAATTTCACATAATGCTCATTGCGTTCTTGAGCATCATCGCATCTTTCCAAGATAGTAAAGACGGTATTGACCGCCGCCGAGTCAAACCAGGGTTCCGCCCAAGAAGCCACGACAGCAATTATTTTAAATTTCGAAAGGAAGAATTTTTTTAACTCATATCCATATCCGACATCAAGGTAGGAATTGGAGGTGATGAACCCCATCCGCCCGTCCGGCGCGACGAATTTGGCAGCGTGCAAATAAAGATAGGCGTAGATGTCGGCTTGGCCGGAGAGTTTTAGATCGCCGTTCTTGAATATATCACGGTAATCATCTGTCCAGTCCTTTTGGATAGCTCGTGTTATTTTGGCCTTATTGCCTTTGGAAACTTTCTCGATTTGCTCTTGTCGTATAAAGGGGAAGTTCCCGACCATCCCTGCGAATAGAGGGATCTTCTCTTTGATCTTGTCGAATCTGCCCGGGGCTGCTTGTGGAGGAGGAAAATCAAGTTCCTGTCCCGGTCGAACTTCAAAAAAATCCTTAACCTGCACTCTTGGGAAATTGCGATAATTGCCGACATCGCGGGTAAATAGATTGATGGTGGCCAACTCAGCGGGAAACTTGGCTATATCCACGCCCCAAATCTGGGAAAGCAAATCGATATGTCCTTTGCCATATCCCCATTGCCATTTGAGGCGGGAATAAAGGCGGTTTAAGAAGGTTCCGCTGCCGCAGGTGGGATCGCAAAAATTGCCTTGAGGAGATTGAGCCACAAATCCAATAATGAAATCAACGAGGTCTTCTCTGGTAAAATATTGACCAAACAGATGGCGTCTATCCGGGGGAATCAAGTTCTGGAATATCTCCCCAATGATGTCCTCTTTAAGTTCCCCGAACTTGTATTCCGCTAATTTTTTCAAAAGGTCTATTAGTATGCCGTGGCAGTTTTGAGGGACGCCGATTTCATCTATGGGGTTATCCTCATCAAATACTGCTTGCCAATCGATTTTGCGCGCAGAGGCAAATGCCCTGGAAATCACTTTACCTAATGAGCGAGCTTTTTCAGATTCAGATATTATGTCGGGTAAGTCTCTAAAATGTCGGCGGATAGTGAGATAGAATATTATCTTTGTCAGTAACCCGTAAGCTCCGAATCTTGCCCCTTGTTCATGGGCTTCCCGCTTGTCCCAAGCTGGAATTCCTTGTTCCACGAGATAGCTCATTATCTTGTCGCTTTGCTTTCTATCCCGCATAGCATCGGCGACGTGGTCGATAAAGTAGGGGTAAAGGCGGTCTAATGAGTCGTGGAGTAATTTTATGAAGAAGTGCTTATCGAGGGGGAACTGATAGAAATGTCCTTTTTGGGAGAGTTCTCTTAGATCGTCTAAGAAATCTTTAAGGCATTTTCTTAAAATGATCTTTTTGTCTTCTCTCAGCCATTCTTCCAAATTGCTTATAGCATTAGTTGGGTATGTTTTTTTCTCATCTGAGGTTCCATCTGCATAGCTAAAAAGAGTTGCCTCTGTGAAGTTCCAGGTTATGATATAATCCACTTTTGCCCGGCTCGCTTTTTCCGGAAGTTTTTCCCTGCTTTCAATCTTGCCGGGAGGTTTTATCTCCATTAGCGCAAAACAGTCTTTTGCTTCCCTGTTTTTCCATATAAGTATATCGGGGAAAAGGCTGGTAGTTCCGGTAAGAGATGATTCGCCCGTGCTCTCTTGGAAAGGATAGCCGCCCTGATCCAAAATCCTATTGATCTCTTGGCTCAACCAGACGCAGATTTCTCGCTCGGTAGCCTTGGTACTCATTGAGATATAAGATACACGTGAATTTTATCAGAGCAATTCATTTTACTTGGGCAATTTCACCTCAAATACTTCCCCAACCATTCAAACTGCACTTGATAAAAATATTCCAGGTTTTTCATTCTGTGGATGCCGTGGCTCTCATCGGGGAAATATAATAGTTGGGAGTCGATGCCTTTGCGTTGCAGGACGGTGAACATCCCCAACGCCTGGCTCAAATCCACCCGATAATCTCTCTGGCCATGCTCTATCAGGATAGGCGTCTTGAAATTGTCCGCATAGGTCAACGGCGAAAGCCGCCGATACTCGGTTTCATTTTCCCACGGCGTCCCGCCGATATCCCATTCCGGAAACCATAATTCATCAGTGGAGCAATAATCTGAAACCTGATCGTAAATCCCATCGACACAAACCAGACATTTGAAACGGTCGGTATGTCCCGCTATCCAATTTACCATAAACCCGCCATAAGAGCGTCCCATCGCCGCCATTTTGGAATCATCGATGAAATTATATTTGGCGATAAGGTAATCCAAGCCCATCATTAAATCCTGATAATCCTTACCTCCCCAATCGCGGCTAACGGAATCAAGGAATTTCTGCCCGTAGCCGGAGCTTCCATGCGGGTCGATCTGCGCCACCATATACCCTTGCGCCGCCACCAGATGCTTATTCCACCCGTAATAATTGAACTCATCCAGCCACGCCCATTGCGGCCCGCCGTGAATCAAAAGTACCAGGGGATATTTTTTCGATTGATCGAATTTGGGCGGATAGGTCAACAGGCTATGGATGCTATCGCCATCAGCGCCGCTGAACCAGAAATGCTCCGACTTTCCCAGTTGCAATCCGTTGAAGAGCTCCTTAGCATAAAATGTTAATCTCTCTTCCTTGCGGTTTTTGATGTCGTAGGAATATATTTCTCCGGGCAGATCGGGAAGGATTTTAATATAATATATTTTCTTACTATCTGAAGAGAGCTTATATTCCCATCTCACTGCGCCGGTGATAATTTTCTCTATCGCGCCGCTCTTAAGCGATATCTTGAACAACGAATTCCAGCTCTTATCTATGGCTGAGAAAAAAAGCGTCTTGGAATCATTGCTCCAAATAAGCCCTCCGATCGACAATTGAAAATCCGAAGTGAGTTTCCGCGCCTTGCCGCTTTTCCGATCATAGAACATCAAGTCGTTCTTATCGGATTCGAAACCGGGACGCGACATCGCCAGGTAGGCGATATAACGGCCATCTGGTGAGTATAGAGGGTCCGTATCATTGGCTTTGTTTTCAGTAATCAATCGCCGTCTGCCGCCATTTATATCCACTGTGAAAAGATCATTGTTGGTGCTTAACGCCAATTCTTCATCGGTATTCATTTCGAAACAGGCTTCTTTGCCATCAGGCGAAATATCATAAGCAGGGGAACCGCCGAGCGCGATGGGCGGCGCATTGAAATCACCAGCGGTTAAATCGTAAGTGCGGTTTTCTTCGAGATTATGAATGAACAGATGATTGACTTTGCCGTCATCCCAAGAGCTGTAATGGCGGACGGGGAGATGATCGAAGAGCATCCCCGATGAAGCCCTCTCTTTTCTGCTCTTTTCTTCCGCCTGATTGCAACTATCCGTGGCGCAATCGGGATAGACGCGCGACGAGAAAATCAGCTTCTTGCCATCGGGGGACCATTCCACGCCAGAGACACCGGTCGATAGCGATGTTATATTTCGAGCTTCGCCGCCCTTGATATCGATTAGCATCGCCTGCGCAACACGATCTTGAGAAGCTACGAACGCCATCGATTTCCCATCGGGCGACCAGCGCGGATGCGACGCTCCATCGGGCTGATTGGCAAGACGGCGCGCTTGGCTTCCTTTCGCCTCGATGATGAAAATCCGCGATTTCGATTCGCCGGATATGGTATCGTATTCGGTAACGACATAGGCGATGGTCTTCCCATCGGGGGATAGTTGCAAATCCCCCACCATCGGATAGGCATAGAGGTCATTGAAAGTGATGGCGCGCTTCTGGGCGAATGCGGGGGAGAAGAGAATTAAAATGGAAACCAAAACTATAGCAAACCTCATAAGGCTCCTTCTGATGAATGATGCAACATGAAACTATTATAATCCCCTGATGGATGATTTTCAAATCTAATATTTTGAACGAATGCTTCTATCTGGCTTTCAACTCCACCACCGTCGCACCCCAGGAGCCGGCATCGGATTCATGGCGGAAAGATAAAACATCAGGATGTTTTTCGAGGATGGAATGGACAATACGTCGGAGCGTGCCGGTGCCTTTGCCGTGGATGATCCGAAGTTTGGTGATATTTTTGTCCAGACACGCTTCGATGTAATCGGGAATTAGCTGTTTGATCTCTTTGGGGGAGAAAGTGTGGAGGTCGAGGACGCCATCTATGGGCATCTCGAATGGTTGGTCTTCAATGTTTGGCATAATAATGAAATTCCCACGGCCCCGCTCAGAGGCTTGTTGAAAAACCAGGAAACTCGAAAAATGATCTCAACCTTCTCCCGCTTCGTCGGGAGAAGGTGTCCCGACTTGTCGGGACGGATGAGGGTGTGACCCCATAAGCTCCCTCATCCTCCGACTCCTTCTCCCAATTAATGGGAGAAGGAGAGAAAGAAAAGAATTTTCTAAAGCGATTTTTTTCATGGCAACCCAGCTTTTTCAACAAGCCCTCCGGCGGGGTGCGGCATCCTTTCAGCTCCGTAGATAATTCAAAATGCAGGCAGTTGCAAGATAGATTGCTTGCTCCCCACCAATCCTTCTCCATCTCCACGCGACAGCGGTTTTCGTAGAATGGGTTAATTATTATCCCCGCCATTGCTCATCGGTTTTGTGACACTCCCTGACTTGGAGATTTATGACATAGCGCTGGGGTATGGGCATGCTTATTTTGTCGTATTGATGTGCGGGGCAGAGACGCCCCGCACTACTATGGTGGAATGGCAGAGCACTCCGATCCAATCGGGAACGCAACCCTTCTCAGCGCCATCACCGGCGCAAAAATCGCATAATCTTCCTTGACTTTTCCTTACAAATCCATTTATTTATGGCAAGAGGGGAGAGTGTTGTTTTCGTCAGGTAGTTCTTCAATTGTGTTTTGAAAGAAAATTTAATTCGCCCTAACCAACAAGAAGGAGATTTCCCATGCGCAGAGCTTTGATCTGGGCCGCCGCTCTTGTATCGCTGGCCGCCATGCCCATTTTCGCCGCCGATTCCGCCAAGGATTTGGAATGGATGCAGAAAGTCCCCCATAATTTCCTAACTCCGGATTATTTTAGCGTCCAGCCCAAGCCGCTGGCCGCCCTACCCGATACAATCAATGTCCGCATCAACTCGGACAATTCGGGGCAGATTCAGAACGAACAGCAGTTGTGCATCAATCCCACCAATGCCAATAATGTGGTCGCTGTCTGGCGTGATTTCCGTTACGGATACCGCCGGGTCGGTGTGGGATATTCTTTCGATGGCGGGCTCAGTTGGACCGACAACATTTTCCCAGTTACAGGTCGCCCCTGGCATTCCGATCCCGGGCTGGCTTACGATATCAACGGTAATTTCTATGCGGTAGTCCTCGCCTATGAGCCGGATCAATCCTTAAGCGGCTTTGAGGTGTTCAAATCAGCCAATGGCGGTGTTAGTTGGGGCATTCCAACTCTCGCCCTCGATGGCGTTCCTAATGTTTTCGAAGACAAAGAGCTTATCGCCTGCGATCATGTTTCCGGCTCCCCGTACTTGGGCAATCTTTATATCGCCTGGACTCGCTTCTGGAACACCGATATTCATATCATCCGTTCGACCAATGGCAATCAAACCTGGTCGGCCCCATTAATGATATCCGATGTGGGCAGCGTCCAATGGCCCGTCCCTGTGGTGGGCGCAAATGGGGTCGTGTATGTTGCCTGGGTCAGCTACAACAATCAAATAAAGCTGGATCGCTCCACGAATGGCGGAGTGACTTGGGGAACGGATATTACCGTTACCAACGTCTATACTGCCAGCACCTATATCAACGGGAGTATATGGGTATTCTCTTTCCCGGCTATGGATGCCGATATTTCCGGCGGCCCCTATAATGGCAACCTTTATGTGGCCTATATGGATCGCACCAGCACCGACTTTGATATTTATTTCCGTAAATCAACCAATCAGGGCGTTACCTGGGGATCAAGAGTTAGAATAAATGATGATGCGCTTAACAATGGGCGGGATCAATTCCATCCATGGCTGACCGTGGATGAAAATGGAGTGATTACGGCGATGTTTTACGACCGCCGCCTCGATCCCGGTAATCTCAGATATGATATCTACCTCACAACTTCAGCAGACGGCGGCGCTACTTGGAGCGCCAACCAGAGAATTACCACCGTTTCCAGTGATCCAACCTCTCTTCCATTGGCGGGATTAATTGGCGAATACAGCGGCCTATCGACCCGTAATGGTATCGCCAACCTGGCCTGGACAGATTTCCGGTTGGGCGACCAGGACACCTATGGATCCCGCGTGGAGATATACACCACCACCGATTTGTCCATCAATATGATTCCCAATAATCCCCCGATAAACGTTCCGCGGGGAGGCACCTTCACCTATACCGGTATTCTCACCAATAATACCAATCTATCAAAGGTTACCGATGTTTGGATTATGCTGAATGTCCCCGGCTACGGCATGTTCGGTCCGGTGATGCAGCTTAATAATATCTCTATCGGTCCCAATCAGACCCTTTCCACAGGAGTATCTCAATCTGTGCCTGGCTATGCCCCGGTCGGAAATTATACTTACATCGCTTATTGCGGAGATTACCCCTCGGTCAAAACCGATTCCAGCTGGTTTAATTTCACTGTTATCGGGCCTCTTCAGAACGATGACAATAATTGGAGCCTATCAAGCTGGTTTGGCAATGCCAATGCAAACCTCTCGACAACTCTAAGCCTCTCAGCCAATTACCCTAATCCTTTTAATGCCGAAACCACGATAAATTACCTGTTGCCCACAGATTCCCATACGAAACTTGAAATCTATAATGTGCTTGGCGAGAAAGTGGCAACTTTGGTTGACGAACAACAAACTGCCGGCGAAAAATCGATTACATGGGATGCCACCAATTATTCATCAGGCGTCTATTTTTATAAGCTTATGGTGGGAGAAACCTCCACGACGAAGAGGATGATGTTGCTGAAATAAA
>PFXJ01000124.1:2958-7004 GCA_002791595.1 candidate division Zixibacteria bacterium CG_4_9_14_3_um_filter_46_8 | reverse complement strand
TTCCCCGCCATTTCTATTGCAGGATAGGGCGATGTGATCACTTTCTGGCGATGAGCTTATATGCCATGACATGACCGAGTTGTCCTATGTCAGGAACTATCTCAGCCACCAGGCGGGCGATCTCATTTATTTTAGCGTCAAAGCTCGGCTTTCCCGGATGAACCAGTAGGGGATGCACAACTCTGCTGATAAGATAATAAGTGCCGAAAAATTGAATGGTCTCAATTTCAAACAACTTCTTTAAGAAATCGTTAATTTCAGCTTCTCTAAATCTCAATGCGCTGACGTTTTCGGATGATACCGGAGGAATTGGCGCTAATCCGAGCTGTTCTCTGACCTTGTTGAGCCGATCCAAACCATCACCTGTGCCCTCAACCATGAGAAAGACCCCGCCGTTTTTGAGAACCCTGTGTATCTCATAAATGGTTTTATACTGATCTTCCCTGCTGGGCAGGTTCTGTAAGCATCTTTCACTAATGACACAATCAAAGAAATTCTCCTCGAATGGAATCTGACGAACATCGCAATATTGGAATTTAGGAATGCTCTTCAGTTCCGACGAAAATTTTTCGGTTAATGTTTTTGTTCCCTCCAGCATCACGGAAGAAAAATCAAGGCCTATGAAGTTAGCCTCCACCGTCTTGGCCAGAGAAGTGATTGTATACCCATTCCCACAGCCGATATCCAAAATGTTCCCCCCAGCCAGATGCTTGGCTATGAATGATATTTCTAATTCCCGAAGATTGTAATCCCTGGAGGTGGCATAAACCTCTTTAGCATCTCTGGAATCATAAATGTCGCGGACCATTTCGGTTTTCTGATCTGAAGAAGCTATCCGATATGATTTAAGCGCCGGGTCATCGCCCTTGTTGGAATTGCCCCACGCCCGTGTATTTTCAGCCGCATGCGGATCTATAGCCCTTGGGGAGTCATCAAACGCTTCAACATAAAGATCATAGAGATATTCTGTGCGGAACCCCTTAGTAACCACATATTCCAACACACTCTCAACAAAATCTCTGCCCCCCCCAGCGCAAAAGACAAATTCACGCCAGAAATGATCTTGCCCATTATCTTGGTTAAGGAATTTATGCGCCTCATAATACTTCTCATCCGGAACGTTTAAGGCGATTATAAGCGGATGAACGTTGAACACTTTTAGGCCGGGGTTATCAAGAAAATCCGATATCGTCTCGATACTAAATGGAACCCCTCTTCTAAAATGAATGTCATCTTCCCAGAAAACTGGAAAACGAAGAAGGCCTGAATTGTGAAACAAGGGCTCGCAATTCGGCTGAAGGAACAAGCATAAATTACTATCGTACTTGAAGCCCCTTTTCGCAAAAGCGTCGGTAATTTTGGTATTATCAAAGAAGCAATGAGACCTGAAACCGACCGCTTCCGGCCAAAGGTTATTCACAAAATCAATAACCTCCAATTGGGTTTCGCCATGAGAACTTCGTGGAAGGAAGTTTGGGTGAAGACCGACCTTATGCTTTATTTCCGGTCTGTCGTAGCGATCCCGGATTACCTTAGAGTCATGGGTAACAAAAGGTGTAAGGGGGATATTATATTGCTTGAAGAGATCGAGCATCTCCTTTATTGCCCATTCCGGAGCCCATTCGATGTCGCTGGTAAAACAGAACACAGGTTGCTCTTTAAATGCATGTGCACCAGTAGGTCGGAGGTTAACAAACACATTTATCCTTTCAAGAATTGTGTTGTTATTAATTGAACTCAAATTATTGGACAAAACTATTGGCATATCAAGACCTTTATCTAAATTGTGCGTATCACAGAAAAGGTCCTGCCGATAATCGTATCGGATATAGGTGCAGAAAGCTTTAATGGACTATTAACGAGTAAACTAGTCATTTTGCGAAGGTAAAAGGAGACATAAAATGAAATTGCAGTTACGATTGACGATTGCCTGTGTGGCGTTTTGCCTGCTTATTCACACCTCCCCTTGGGCAGGTAATGTCGTGATAAACGGAGAATACGCCGATGACACAACTTTCACCGCATCTATGTGCCAGCCGTGTACCTTGAAAACAGCCGCCCTCGATGGAGTCGGTAAAACTATGACTTTTCAGGCAGGGGTCCAAGTGGTAGCAATTCAAGATGCTTCCTTGTCGTGCTCTACCGGCACCGTAATATTCAACGGGAAATCCGATTCAATAATAGTATTCACCGGTACGTCGGGAACAAGAGGTTGGTGGAACGGGATTAAATTTCTTAATGGGGCCGTCAACACAACTTATAACGCTAACGGCACTTATTCTTCCGGCTCACTGATACAATACGCCAGGGTAGAATACGCTGATACCGCCATTTACATGGATAGCTGTTCTGTGGGTATAAACCAATCTGACATCATTTTTAACCGCAAGGGCATCGTGGCTGATTCAGTCGCATTGCTAAAGATATACAATAGCAGAATTGCCCATAACGGTATGTTCGAAAACACAGCAGGTGCCTATGGAGGAATTGTGTCCAAGCGCGTGAAAATAGAGATGAATAACTGCCATGTCGACTCTAACAGCTACTACGATCAAAACAACCATGCGGCTGGAATTGTGATGTTGGACAACAGCCGGGGTATCATCAGAGATAGCTATTTTAATTTCAACCGGAGAGATAGTGCTGGAGGGAGCGGCGAAAGGGCTGGGGCTATTTACATTAAAGATGGCAGCTCGAATGATTTAAAAATAATCAATAATGAATTCAACCATGGTCGTTCCTTGTGGGCGGCAGGGATTTACCTGCTTGCCTGTAAGAATAAGGTAGTGATCGACTCCAATACGTTTTTTGCTAACTACGCTGAGCTGGGCGGTAGCGGCATGACTATCGCTCGGTCGAACTGGTCCCCTAGCGATTCGTGCCAGATAAGAAATAATGTTTTCGTTGATGATTCGACCATAGCGATTGATCTTGGAAACGGGGCTGATAGCACGATAAATCTATACAATAACACGTTTGTTGACTGCTATGACAATACCATCGGTCATGCCGCGGGCATACATCTTGATGCAACTGCAACTAATACCAGGATCAAGAATTCGATCTTCAAAAATTTTTCTGACGGCTATGCAATTAAGGCGAACACTTCGAGTATGCCGGATATAGACTACTGCTTGTTCGACGATATCGCCGATGCAAACTTCTATCATGGAAGCGAGTTTGATACGTGCACCACCTGTGACAGCATGATTTATGAACTGGACCCAAAATTGGTTAATGAGTCAACGAAGGATTTCCGTCTAAATCTTGGCTCACCGGCGATAAATAAGGGGGACCCGTCTTTTACTGTACCTAAAGCTGGCGGCTCCCGTATTGACATTGGCGCCTACGAATTCCCCAGCAATCTGCATTTCTACGGGGATATAAGCATGTTGAATACTCCATACAATAACAGCAGTTCAGACTCAGTCGAGGCAGAAGTTGCCATCGAAAACTCATGCGCACCGGGTACGGTTATACTTGGCGGCGATTATTTAGGTTTCATTTTCTGGCCAAACGGGGCCAGCACTCAGGTGAATGCCCTTGACAATTTCTCGCAAAGTCCTTCAAATGTAGATACACTGGTATTTTATACAGCGATACCCGACTACGTCACCGCAGGCTGTTATGGGTACGTGGGGTACATTTACGACTCGACAAGGACCCAACTTCGAGACATAGACTCAGCAACATTCGTAATAAACGACGCGAAATTCAGAATCAATGAGGAGGACTCAAAGCCATCGGTAATCCCAAGTAGTCTTTGTGTTATCGATAATTATCCTAATCCCTTCAACTCCCAGACCAGCATCGAAATCGGTTCGCCCCAAGTCGGCGAGGTCAATCTTACCATTTACAACCTGATGGGGCAAAAAGTAGCCACGTTGATTAATCGCAAGATGGAGGCTGGTTATCATACCGTCACTTGGGAAGCATTGGCTGTTTCCTCCGGAGTTTATTTCTATAAACTGACTGTCGGAGAAATATCTACCACTAAGAGGATGATGTTGCTGAAATAAAAGGGGAGTTTTCTATATAAATAATGG
>PFXJ01000124.1:0-2915 GCA_002791595.1 candidate division Zixibacteria bacterium CG_4_9_14_3_um_filter_46_8 | reverse complement strand
CGCCATTTCTATTGCAATCCTTCAACAAAAACTATTTTAGACTACGCTTTCCCCAGCGTTTTCTGCCCCGGATTCCAACCACATGGCGTCAATTCGCCGGTCTGCAGCGCTTTCAGGGTCCGAACCGTCTCATCAATATTTCTACCAATGCCGGTGTCATTGACAACTGCGGAACGAAGCTTCCCATCAGGATCAATTATAAATGTGCCGCGAAGCGCAATACCTTTTTCCTCGATTAATACCCCATAATCACGCGAGATTGTCTTGGTGATGTCCGATAGAAGTGGGAAGGGCAGTTTGCCGAGGCCATTATTGATCCAGGCCAGATGGCAGTAAACTGAATCAATTGAAGCGCCGATGACTTCGGCGTTAGAATCCTTGAATACTTTGTAATGCTCGCCGAAACTCTTGATCTCAGTGGGACAAACAAAAGTGAAATCCAACGGGTAAAAAAACAGCACCACCCATTTGCTCCGATAATCCGACAATTTTACATCCTTAAACTCTCCATTGGGAGTCACTGCCTGCGCTCTAAATTCCGGAGCGGGCGAACCTACTTGAAGACTCATATACTCTCCTCATAATTATTTAACCAAATATGTATTTTCCGGATTTCATTTTAACAATCAATACATAAACTTCCTTCATCGCAGAAAGTTCCCATATTGCCCAATCTCTTTGCACTTTTTGACCTGTTTGAATCCGCCAGGACTAAGCTATTGGTCAACTGCTTCCCCCGCCGATGCTGATCTTCCTTTCAAATTTCTCCTTGCCATCTTGGAATAATGTGTTATATTAGATATAAGAATCCTTGGGGTTTACATCGTCCTCCGGAAAAGCCATAGGAAAAAAATAAAGTACCCAATATGCTTGCACCCAAGACAAGAAGCTTGATAACGATCATCAGTTGGGCCACGACTCCGCTTCAATTGATAATGACTGTAGCGTTTTCCGTTGTGACCGGCACGGCAAGGGCTGATGTCGATACGCTCTGGACGAAACTGTACGAACCGTCGGCCGCAAGAGCTGTTCATCAAACCGCCAACGGCGGATATGTTTTTGTCCAGGCCAGCCCCAATCCGGAGGGGGACTCGGACAGCGATTTCCATTTGGTCTGGACGGATGCATTGGGAGACACTATCCGGAGCCGGTACTACGGGGGCGATAGCACTGATCTCCCATATTCGCTTCAGCTCACAAGCGACGGCGGATACGTTATCGCTGGGGTCTCCTATACGAGTGATTCCAGCAGTCAAGTGTGTTTGGTCAAGACGGATAGCTTAGGAAATGCGGAGTTCATTCGAACCTATGGTGGTGAAGGCATTGACGAAGGAAGATCCGTCCAACAAACTGCCGACGGCGGTTATGTAATGTGCGGCTCTACAACCTCGATCGGAGCCGGTGGGTACGATTATCTTTTGATAAAAACGGACTCTGCCGGAGAGCTCATCTGGATGAGGGCCTATGGGGGACCCGACGCCGAGTGGGGATATGCCGTGCAGCAGGCTGACGACGGAGGTTTCATAATGGCTGGCGACGGGGGATGGGGTGAATTTTCCTACAATTTGATCAAAGTTGATTCGCTCGGGGACTGGGTTTGGGGAATTGGCCCTAATGCGACAGCGTATTACGCACTCGGGAAAACGTCTGACGGGAAGTTCGTAGCCGTCGGAGAGAGTTGTGTCTACGACCCGTACGGCGAATGGTGTCAAATGCGCGTAGTGAAGTTTGATTCGGAGGGAGCGACTGAATGGGTCAGAACGTACGGGACATTGGGAAAAAGCACGGTCGGCTATTCTGTGCGTCAGACCGGAGACGGCGGCTATTTTTTTACCGGACGTGTTATCGGCTCCTACGACGGCCTATTCATGGTCAAGACCAATAGTTTTGGAATCTATGGCTGGATATTCGAGCTCGCTCCGAACGGCGTAGTTAAGGGTTATGACGCCGAGCCGACGGTTGATGGAAGGTATATTGTAGCTGGCTCCGTTAATGACCATGCCTGGTTAGTCAAGATGGGGGAGTTGACGTCACTATCAATCGAAATGATTCCCTATGACGATCCTATCGTAGTCCAGCCGGGTGACTCACTCACTTACAACGGCATCCTTACTAATAATTTCGGTAATTCCACCACGACCGACGTATGGGTAATGGTTGATGTCTATAACTATGGTTTGTTTGGGCCGGTTCTGCGGATAAACAATATCCCCTTGGCCGGGTACCAGATAACAGGTGGTCCTATGTCTCAAATAGTGCCGGAATACACGCCGAATGGGGCGTATGACTACATAGCTTACTGCGGCGATTATCCGGACACGAAGATTGACTCGGCGTCATTCCCGTTCTGGGTAGTGGGCGCCACCGGAGTTGACAATGGGGGGTCGGGAGACGAGAACCTGTCCGTGCCACAGACAACGGAGCTACTCGATAACTTCCCCAATCCGTTTAATTCAAATACTTCTTTTAGGTATGCCCTGAGCTCAGACGCGGATGTTAAACTGGAGATATTCAATCTTCTGGGGCAGAAGATAGCCACACTCATTGATGAGCGTCAGACGGCTGGATTTAAATTGGTCGTCTGGGATGGCTCAGGTTACTCGTCCGGCGTTTACTTCTACACACTGACCGTCGACGGCGAGATATTCATTAGGAGAATGACCGCGCTGAAGTAGGAGGAAAAACCAATCCGCCTGATATGGGCAAGCCCGCAAGCGAGGTTGACCTACGAAGCTGGAGCTTGTCGATTTACAATGTGTTGGAGCAGAGGGTGGAGGCTATCTTTGATGGCTCTCGTTCAAGAGGCGAGCACTCGATTCACTGGACGGCCGGTCGTTATCCATCCGTCATTTATCTGGTGCGGGTGAAAATGGGAGAGTTGACCGAGACCGAGCGGCTGTTGATATTGAAATGAC
>PFXJ01000056.1 GCA_002791595.1 candidate division Zixibacteria bacterium CG_4_9_14_3_um_filter_46_8 | reverse complement strand
GGGTGAGGGAGAATCACTTCAACAACGTCATCCGCTGGGCAAACGTTTTCTCCCCAACCACCAGTCGATAGAAATATATCCCGCTGGAATATTGCGAAGCATCCCAACTCACTTGATGATTGCCCGCGGGGATATTCCCATCCACTAACGTAGCCACTTTTTGCCCGCGCAGATTGAAAATCTCCAATTTCACTTTGGAATCAAAAGGCATTTGATATTCGATGGTGGTAGAGGCATTGAAAGGATTTGGATAACTATTGGAGAGAGAGAATTCTATCGGCCTATTTTCCTGATTATCATTATCGAACCAGCCGCTCAATTTCCAATCGGTCGCGCCCCCCGATATTTTCCCTGGTATCACCGTGAATGGGAATGATGCCGAATCGATTACCACCTCCGGGCCAGATTCTCCATAATCACCGCAGATGGCGTAATATTGGTAATCACCAAGCGGCGCGAATGACGGTATATTCTGCCTAACTGCCCCGCTCCAGATCACCTGATTCGGCGCAAGAGGGACATTGTTATATCGACTTATAGGCCCATAACTTCCGATTCCCGGAACATCGAGCATTATCCAGACATCGATGGCTTGCGGCACTGGTGTATCATTCTGGAGGACGCCAATAAATGTGAAATAACTGCCAGGTGAGACCTCTATCGGCGGGTGCATCGGGAGCATATAAATCGAGGCGACTTTTTCAACCACAAAATAAGAGAAAGTGTCAGATGCGGTCGTAGATCCAAGGTTGTCGGTTGCAATGATGTAATAGTTGACCAGCGTGCTTTCCGGTTGACCGGGGATGGTGGCATAGAAAGAATCGGCGGCATTGCTCATGAGAATTGACGTATAGCCGGAGCCGGTGTCGTAATGAAGGTCAGCGTAATCCACCCAGCCATCATAGAAGTCGGTGATGATTGCCGAAACTTCGCAGAGCTGGTCTGGCCCCGGATATTTAGGGCTATTGACTATGTCGATGACAGCAGGGTTTTCACCCTTGACCTTCACCAAGCCGAAATCGAGGGCACCGGCGCCGAAGGACCCGGTCCAGCCAGCGATTATGTATCCCCCATCGGTCGTCTGTTGGACGGAGTAAGCGTACTCATAATTACTGCCCCCATAAGTCCGGGTCCACAGGGTATTCCCACCGGCATCGGTTTTCACCAGGTAGATATCGTTCGAACCGGCGCCGAAGGATTCAGTCCTACCGGCGATGATGTATCCCCCGTCGGTCGTCTGTTGGACCGAGAAAGCCTCATCTTGTTCACTATCTCCCCAAGTCCGCGTCCAAAGAGTATCCCCGTTGGCGTCGGTTTTCATTAGGTAGAAGTCGGAGTTACCGGCGCCGAACGAACCGGTATAACCGGCGATTATGTACCCCCCATCAGTGGTTTGTTGGATGGAATGAGCCTCATCATTACTCCAGCCCCCATAGGTCCGCGTCCATAGGGTATCCCCGCCGGCGTCGGTTTTCACCAGGTAGATATCGCTGTAACCGGCGCCGAAGGAACCGGTCCTACCGGCGATTATGTATCCGCCGTCGGTGGTCTGTTGAACGGAGTAAGCCTCATCATTAAAACTGCCCCCGTAAGTCCGCGTCCATAGCGTATCCCCATCTGCGTTGGTTTTCACCAGGTAGCAATCAGAGTTACCCGCGCCGAAAGAATAGGTGAAACCGGCGATTATGTATCCCCCGTCGGTCGTTTGTTGGACAGAGTAAGCCCAATCACTCATACTGCCCCCATAAGTCCTTGTCCACAGGGTATTCCCCCCGGCGTCGGTTTTCACCAAATAGAAATTCATGCCTACGGTCCAACCGGCGATTATGTATCCTCCGTCAGTCGTCTGTTGGGCGGAGTAGGCCTCATTATCACCGTCGTGGTCATAAATCCGCGTCCACTGGGTATCCCCGCTGGCATCGGTTTTCACTAGATAGAAATCCAAACCGCCGAAGGAAACTGTCCAACCGGCGATTATGTATCCCCCGTCGGCGGTCTCTTGGACGGACCAAGCGTAATCAGTACTGTTGCCCCCATAAGTCCGCGTCCACAGGGTATCGCCGGGATTAGCCCCGACCAGAGTTGTGAAACCTAAAACAATCCCGCACAAAACTGATAGCATTAACAGCTTTTTCATAGCGACACTCCTTTTTGATTCTGCTGGTCACCGCTCCAGCGGTGATAGTGAATCTGCGTCAGCCCAAGAGGGCTGACCGCCAATGGTTTAATGGCATACTCTTTAGTATATATGAATTTGGATATTTTTCCGTCAAGGCCGACCCTGTTAGGTCCTCCACAAATGAATCGAATTAGAATATGACAGTAAATGCTGATACAAATATAAGAGAATTATGTAAATCGTCAAGGGATATAATTGGAGGATTAATTCTTATCAGGTGCGGCGAACTGACAACACGAGGATATTTTCATATTTCTGAGGGTTATTAATTTCGCCGGTGATTATTTCCGGATTGGGGCAGACAGGGATGTCCGCCGCCCACAGCAATAAGCGGGGCAGGGACGCCCCGCACTACGGAATTATGCATGTTGAGAAGTTCCGTCAGGTCTTAGTCCGGATAAAATCTGGGCGTGACCTGACGAGTTGGCTTCTCCTAACTGTCAGGTCACATTTCCCCCGCCCCGCTTCGGCGGGGGGGATCCAACACCTGACAGAACAGGATTTTGCCGATCAGCATTGGGATTGGCGCAAACGAGGACGTCTGCCGCTCACAGATAAGGACGTCTGCCGCTCACAGATGAGGAACTTCTGCCGCAGAAAGCAATAAGCGGGGCAGGGACGCCCCACACTACGGTTATAAACAATCATATTTCCCGTAGGGCGGGAGCTCTGTATCCCGCTTGGCATTCTGCGGGGCGGGGCCCTGTACCCCGCCGAGGGGTGTTCATCGTAGGAGTAACCTTGACGGTTGCCATGGGCGGGCATGAATGCCGCCCCTTAAGAATTTTTCCTTTCCTATATCCCAATTGTTATGCTATTTTCGAGTCCCGTCAGGTCACATCCCGATATATCAAGACTAATACCTGACAGAACTCTGAATTGCAATAGATTATGGCGATTTATTTTGTATCTGATTTTCATTTTGGCGCACCCTGGATCAAAGATCCACTGAAGCAGATTAGATTATTTTCCCGGTTCATTGAGGCGATACAAAGTGATGCAGAGCATTTATATATCATCGGGGACCTATTCGATTTTTGGTTCGAATACCGTGATGGATTTCCCAATAGATTCCCGGAAGTCACAAGCAAGCTAAGAGATTTGCACCAGCAGGGATGTAAAATCACATTCATCGGGGGCAATCATGATTGGTGGGCCGGCAAGACTTTTATCTCGCTGACAGGGGCGGAAGTGGCCCGGGGCGATATCGAAGCCCGGCATTATGACCGCAGGATTTACATCGGGCATGGGGATGGCATCGCCCACGCCGATTGGGCATACAGATTGCTCAGAAGGATATTGAGAAATCGAATTAATATACTATTGTTCTCGCAACTTCCATCATCAATCGGTTTGAAATTGGCAAAAATAGTATCATCAGGGAGTCATACCGCCGCTGAAGGGCGGCAATGGCAATTCTTCAGGGATTACGAGGAATTTGCCGGGAGATTGATCAGAAGAGGATTTGATGCGGTTCTCATCGGCCATACACATATCCCTCAGAGAAAAGAGTTAAATGGCGGTCTGTATCTGAACACCGGCGATTGGATTAAGTATTTTACTTTCGTGGAATTAAAAGCTGATGTTTTTCATTTGAAGACATTCGCCAACGGGAAAATGGAGCCATTTGATTCTGATAGGCTTCAGCCCCCAGCTAGGGGCTAAATCCTGGCGCTGTGGCCGATAATTAGTTTGCCAGACTTGTCAAGCGCGGGGATCGGACAGACAACCATTTAACGCCGAGATACCGGCAATCTGGTGATTAGCGAGGTAAATGGGATGAGGATAATCCTCGGGAAACAATGGCAAGGCGGAGGGATCTGTCACCAGGACAGATCCAAGTTCAGGCTGAATTGCCGGGAAACCGACATCAATAAATGCCGGTGATGGTGGAAGTATGGAGCAGCCCGCCATGACTAATTGCTTGAAAACCCCTTCCTCCAAGATCCTGAGGAGAATATCTTGAGTTGCTGGACGAATGAACATCCGAATGCCCGGATTTACTTTTTTCCTGTTTAATATTGCACTGATTTCAATTATATCTTTGTACATTCCTCCTGAATAGAATCCGGCGATCACGGTATCGACTTTTCTGTTCAAGTTACTGGACAGCGGCTCACTGACAAAATTCCCATTTTTGAGAATTCCAATCGAGAGTTCTATTTCAAGCACCGATTGTCGCAGAGATCCGTAATAGATATGACCGGGATCTGATTGAATCGGATGGAACTTAAGGACCGCTTTTCTACGCAGAAACTTTTCGGTCTTTTTATCACAGGGAATACAGGCGGAGATACAGTCAAAGATTCGTGAAAGATAACAGAGCGTGAATCGTCTCTCAAAGTCGAGATGATCGATGGAATCACCCGAATATTCAATCGCAATTTCTGCCATATTTTCCAGGCCTTTCCGTGATTTTAGAAACATGACTATATCCAATGGATGAACATACTTGGGAGGATGGTCAAGCAACACGACCTGAAAAACATCGAATTTCTGGATGTTTGCTTTTCCGGTAGCCAAAGCCTCCGCAAGCTTACATTCTGTAGCCTGCAAACCGAGGGCCCCGATTGCCCCCGCTCCGATGACCGCCGGATCGCAGCTTATGACTAATTCCGAGGGCAGGATATGGCCTTTCGAAAGAGCGTCGAAGACATGGCCGCCGCAAGTCGGAAACGAAAGATTCCCATAATCATGCAGTTTGCTCATTTCTTTCCTGAAACCATTTTCCACTACATTCCCGGGATACAGCCCGAAAACCTTGCTCGGATTCTTAAGGCCTTTGATGCCATTGGTTTTCAGCAATTCGAGAAGGCTTTGATTGAAGTCCCCGACATAAATCCGATCCGGATCGATCAAGTAAGTATCGGCTCCCCCATAAGAATTGTCGCACCTGCTTTCAATAATTTTGTGCAAGAAGCTTTTTCTGACATCACTTCCTGTGAGTCGGTCCAAACCTGGCAGAGGCAATTGAATCTGCTCAAATTTTAGATGTACTGGCTTATCGGTAATCCCGTATTTTTTCCGCCAGTATCGGAAGGCGTTGCCGCTTATCCCAAGAGCCTGACCAGCCAGCTTGTCATCTCCGAGGTGTTCCCAAACTTCCATCACTTCGCCTTTGGCATATTTAGGAGAAGAATAGGCGAGAATGCCTTTCTTCCGCCGCCAGTAAGTAACCAGGTACGATTTCACTCCTAACAATTCGGCGATTTTTTTGTCGGTTCGGAAGCGTCGTTGCAGGTCAGCCAGCTCTTTTTTTGATGGACATTTCATTTTGAATGAGCCAATTTGCCCTGTTTTTGATGGCGGTCGAATTCGGGCTTCAATTTATCATATATCTGGTCCAATCCGATGGACATCAGCCTGGTTTTCCCCACTGCCGGCAGGAAGTTGGTATCGCCGATGAAGCGGGGGACAATATGGTAATGCAGATGATGCTTGATGCCAGCACCGGCGACTGCCCCAAGGTTCATGCCGATGTTAAACCCATGCGGTTTGAAAATCTTCTTCAATATCTTAACCGATAACACCATCAACTGGGTCATTTCGCAATGTTCAGCATCTGTAAGGCTTTCTATTTTTTTAAGATGCCTATAAGGGACGACCATCAAATGACCTGGATTGTATGGGTAGAGATTAATTATAACAAACGAATACTTGCCGGAATACAGGATAAGATTTCGCCGTAGCCTATTTTGGCGACCCCTCTTGCAAAAGATGCATTTCTTTTCCTTCTCGCCAAGAATGAATTCACTCCGCCATGAAGCCCACAACTCTCTCATTCTGGTACCTCCCTCACCAAGATAAATATTTTGGGAATCTACTGCAAATATATTTATTGAAGATTTATTAGATTATTAGCGCAGCTATCATAATTGTCGCTGGTGGTGAAAAGAAGCACCTGGTAATCGGTGGACATCTGCTTCAGCAAGGATATCGCCTTTTGGGTTCGGTCGGCATCGAAATGAACAAAAGGATCATCAAGTATTATGAATGGTTTTTGGGTTGCTGTTATAAAATTCAAGAGCGCCAGACGGGCACAGAGGTAGATCTGGTCAACTGTCCCCCGTGAAAGAACCTGGTCGGGGCTTACCCAATCTTGCTTCTCAGATGAGAAGACGGTAAATTCGAGATTCGACTTATCAAAACGGATCTTGGAATATTTTCCGGAGGTGATGCCTGAGAGATACTCACCAACTTTATTTTCCAGAAATACGGCAGTCGATTTCAGGATTTCAGTTCTGGCCTCATCGATAAGGGTCGATGTCATTTTATATACATTCAAGCGACGGTTGTAGCGCTCATACATCATTCGATTATGCTCCAATCTTTCCTGAAATGATGATAGCTGTTCGCCTCCGCCCTCTGTTAGCTCCAACTGTTCAATGAGGAAGTTTTTCTTCCCCTCAAGTCTCACTCTCTCCCTAGAGAGTCCCTCGACCTCGGTTTTCAATTTCTGAAGATCATCAATGTTCACAGCGAAAATACCAATGAATTCCAATCGATCTGTTATAACTGCCAGATCCCGCGTTACCTGATTCAGCAGTTGTTGCAAATCCTTTTGGTTTTTTCCGGCGAGGATACTTTCGTAACGAGCTGTTTCGTCATTGATTTTCCTATGAATATCTTCAATAAATGAATGAGACTCGCGCATCTGAATAGAGGAATGGAACTCATATTTGGCAACAATCTGGGAAACCGTGTCCAGACCTCCCTCAATTTCCTGACGAACTTCGGATATTCTCTCACCGATGAATCTGAATTGGTTTTCCAATGCGGTTCGGCGTGAATACTGTTTCCATAGCTTAGCGAATAAGAAAATTTGCGTGACCAGGAATGGGGCCGAACCAAGGGCTATTATCGGGTTGAGAAAAAAGCCGGCCGCAAGGCATCCAATAAATGCCAAAGAGTTGACGACGTTGAGAACAGATAAAAATGCCAGACTTCCGATTTTCTCGAGATCGGCTTTGGGGACTTTCTCGTCACTTTCGAGATTATGAAGCTTACTTTCGAGATAGCGTATCCGGGACTCCATTTCATCAACAAGATTCATATCTTGTTTTCGGATTTCCGGTTTTCCGCTAATCTGTTGGCGGCATTCGATTACTTTCTGCTGCGAAGCATTCAGCTCATCTAATTTACCTTTGAGGTCATCATATCTTCTCTCCAGCTCACGCTTTTCTTCGGCGGCTTTGACAGCAGATTGCCACTTTTCGAGCATTTCCTGCTTTTTGAAGAGTTCCTGCGATGTAAAGTCAAGCTTGGAAGTGACTTCGGCCATCTCCCTTCTTCTGGCTTCCATCGCTTCCATCTCGCGCGACATTTTTTCTACTTCGTAGCTAAGGTCTTCAGCCTCACTCTCAAGGCGCTTGAGGATGCCCGGTTCTTTGGCGCCGCTTTTTTTAATCTCATTTATCCGTTTATTAAGATTCTCTATTACCTTGCCGGCGATTACTTCCTCTTGGCCGCCAGTGATGATACTCTCCAGCTTGTCCCGCAAAGCATCGGATGATCCTGAAATCAGGGCAATCTCATTCTGGCGGATGCAGGCCGTGGCACAAAAAAGATCCTCGTTGGAAATCCCCAGTTTACTTTCGAGGAAATTTCCCCAATGTTCTTTGGTTTCCCATTTGTTATGCGACCGGTTTTCTTCTGCGATCTGGACTCCGGAGAGGAAATCCTTATTAAGATTGAAATCACCTTCAGATGAAGAGAGGTTGACTTCTATTCTGGCTCCTTCCGTCCCCCACTTGAAGCGGTCTTTAATGGATCTCTTCTTGCTGGAGGCATCGGTGAAAAGAGCATTGAGGATAGCCTCTACCATTGTGGATTTGCCTGCTTCATTGCGACCTTTTATGACATTGATTCCGGGCGCAAAAGACGCCTCGAAATCGGAGAATTTGCCAAAATTGCTGATGTTTAATTTGCTGATATTCATAATTATTTATCGACTTTCTCTCCGGCAAGCAGTCGGCAGCCCAGTTTAAGCGACTCTTCCAAGACTTCCTTCATTTCGGGTGTGGCTGATACCATTCGCTCCTTTATATTCTTGACAAACTGGCCTGTGATAGTGAACGCCGAGTAGGTGGGAACTATCTTTAAGATTTCATCGGCGGAAGTCTCGTCGGCAATTTGGATGAAGCAGAATTGGTCATCGAGTTCCTTTTCAATTTGCTCGATATCGAAATTAATACCGGTAAGTTGCGGGCCGATGATTCTGCAACGCATCAAATTGGCATCTCCCGCATAAGCTTCAAGTTCTTTCAAGATGTCACCCGGGGATTTGACTATCCCGGTGCTTAAGCTTAGGTCATGCCAATTTGTCATACCAACTTTCACCTTCTCCACTCGCACACCGGATTCATCAAGATCAACTATCAGTATATTCCCGGCATCGCCAAGCCCAAATTTTGTATTCTCCGAGGAACCGCAGTAATAGGCATTTGATTGCCCAATCTGCTTGAATGAATGCCAATGACCAAGTGCAACATAGTCAAAGCCTGCCTCGCGAATATCGCTTTCCATAAACGGAAAATCCATTCCGCCGGAAAGGTCACCAATGGTTGCCGAGCCGTGAGCTATGGCAACATGATATTTGCCCAGAGTCCGATCCGTGAGCTTCGGAATAGGCGAAAGAGCGGAATTCGCATTCAGGTTAGGTATCACCCAAAATACTATATCGAGGCCTGCCAATGTTAGCGGGCTTTGTTCGGGTTCCAATATCAGGTGAAGATTGGTTGATTGAGATTCCTTTTTAAGACTTTCCCAGATGGCATTGGAGTTGGCTGGATCATGGGTGCCGGGGATGACAATGGCTGGTATCTCGCCGAGGCGGCTGATCTGTTCAGCAACGAACCGATAGGTGGAACTGGAGACGAGCGGCGAATCGAATAAATCCCCGGCGATAATCAGGGCATCGGCCTGCCGGGCAAGGACAGCGTCAATAATTGCTTTGAAACTGCGTTTTTGGTAATTTCTCATCCGACTCCCAGCTCTTCCCAAGCCGGAATATTTGGAACCGAGGTGGATATCTGCCGTATGGACTAATTTGGGCATACTGTTGTCAATCCGAATATTAGAGTGTGATACAATTTCCTTTATATTATCGGTTATGGGGCCGAAAAGTTAAAGATTTAGAATCTGACAGCATTGATTCGACCAAAAGCCATTGAATCTCAAATGATTCTGATGAACCGCAGACATCAAAGGCCGCTAAGTTTTCGTGAATAATGCGACAGATTCGATATGAGGGGTCTGTGGAAACATATCGATACAGACAACATCTTTCAAAATATAGCCTGCTTCCCACAGGCCGATAGAATCGCGCGCCAAAGCAGGAGGATTGCATGAGACATAAATTAACCTGGGCGGTGAGAGCTTTGAAAGGAGCGGTATCATCTTCGGATGCATTCCGGCGCGAGGAGGGTCGGCAATTACAATATCGAATGTGGTTCCCTGAGAGATGGCAATTTTGAGATAATCGAGGGAATCGGCAACATAAAAATTGCAGTTGGCAATTCCATTTAATTCCCGATTGGAAATGGCATCATCAATAGCGGAAGTTTCCGAATCGATGCCGATTACCTCCTTGACCCGGCCACATATCGAGAATGAGATAGAACCTGTTCCGCAATAAAGGTCTAATATTCTCTCATCGCCGCGGCAATCTGCCATTGAAGCGATTTGACGGAAAAGAAGCAGGGCCGAGAAAGGATTTGTCTGGAAAAAGGAGTTGGCTGAGATTCTGTATTTGATCCCATCAATCTCCTCCATAATAGTGGATGTGCCCCGAACGAGATTTTCATATTCGCCTCGCGCAATAGTGGCTTTCTTGGTGTTCACATTATTAACTACCGAAGTAATTGCCGGGAATCCGGGAGGCAATGATTCGAGCATTTCCTTTATCTGGCTTTCCGAGGATGTTGAAGTTACTATATTCAACATTCTCTGGTCGGTGTACTTGCCTTCGCGGACAACGCAATATCGCAGAATGCCCCGATGGGTCTGGAGGTCATAAACGGGAAGGCCCATTTGTTGGGCGGCATTGCGCAGAGCCATTATTATCGCGGGAGATTCAGGAGATTGGAGAAAACATTCTTCGAGATCAAAAACCTGATCGTAATGGCCACGTGAGTGCAAGCCGAGAATTATATTTTTGTCCGCATTGAGTCCAAATGAATATTCCATCTTGTTGCGATAATAATACTGACGGTCGGAAGGCACCAGATTAGATACCGGAGGATCTTCAAATCTTCCGATCTGACGCAGAGAATCGATCAGCTGTTTTTTCTTATATTCGGCTTGTTTTGGATAGGAAAGGTGCTGGAGGCGGCACCCGCCGCACAATGGGAAATGTCGGCACCGGGGTTTGACCCTATCAGGGGATTCCGATTCAATTTGCAACAGACGAGCTTCGATAAATCTATTCTTTCGTCGATAGACTTGGGCGGTAATCGATTCGCCGGGAAGCGCCCCATCAACGAATACCACCAGATCATCTAATTTGCCAACCCCCATTCCCCCGAAAGCCAGGCTTTCTATTTCAATTTTAATCTGCTCCCCGAATTTTGGTAACGGCATCCTATTCAGCTATAATTCGAAAAAGTTTTTGATGGTTTTGAGGAAGCTTTCCTTTTCAGCCTCGCCATCTATTTGGGCGCTCAAAATCTGGCTGGTAGCGCTAAGCTTCGCTTTTAACTCAAGAGCCCTGCTGCTCATCTTCTCGCTTAATTTTTCAACCAGCCCCGGATCCTGCAACAAGATATTCTTGAAATTCCCTTTTGTGATCTCCACTAATTGCGCATCTTCAGTACACCGGACCGTGGCATTTCTCTTCTGGCCGGTCAAAAGCGACATCTCCCCGAAGGCTTCGCCCGGTCCCAATGCAGCTAATTCAGTTTCAATTTCATTTTCATTGATAAGGACCTTCACTCCGCCGGTGGCGATGATGAACATCGAGGTTCCTTCGTCTCCTTGTTCTATGACATCCTCCGCGACTCCATAACTATATAGTGGGGATTCAATCGCCAGATTATCTATTTCTTGATCCGATAGATCATCGAAAAGTGCGACGGATCTCAAATAGCCTCGCACCTTCTGTGTATCCAATTCAGCGTCTGCGGTTTTCTTCTGCTCAGCCCAGTCCAGGTTTCGCAAAGTGCGAATAGGAAAGGGTATTTCAATGTTTTCTCGTTTGAATTTATACCAGACGCGGGAGGCAAAATCCTGATGGATTTCAGGATGGTTATAGAAATCATTTATGAAATACCGACATTCATAATTGATGCCGAAATCCTGATATTCCTTGGTCCTCGCGACCGGTGGAGGGTCTTTTAGAATGCCCGGGACTTGCGCCGCCAGTTCCAAGAGGGCCTTTTTGACTTTATTGGGAGGATCATTGTAGCTGGCGCTTACATATAGCCATTGACCTTGACGAGGATCGGGCTGGGTATAGTTCACTATATCGGTTTTGGAGACGGTATTATTCGGTATCACCACGTAGTCATTTCCGAGGGTTTTGATACGGGTCGCCCGCCAACTTACGTTGACCACTTCCCCTTCCTTTCCGGAGATTTGCACCCAATCACCCACATTAAATGGTTTTTCAAGATGCAGGGCGACTCCAGCCAGGACGCTGCTTAGAACATCCTGAAGAGCAAGACCCAGAACGGCGGTCAAAACCGCGGATGATACCAGGATAGTGGAAAGATTGAAATGAAACACTGCCAGAAAGACGCCATAGGTAACCATCAAAAGCACGATCATACGCAAAACATCGCGAGGTAGGCCCGACCTTGTCCGCTTGAGATCCCGCCGCTTGAGAAAATCGAACAGGAAGTATTCAGCAGTCACAATGGCAAGGTATCCGCTAAAGAGCAATATCAGCGCCAGCAGCAAGCCGTAAATGAAATTCTCTTTTATTCCACTGATCCTCCAGAGGAAAATATAAATTGTCGCAAGGCCGATCGTGAGGTTGGCCAGCTTGGATGCTTTCGCAATCGGAGGCAGACGCTTCAGGAACCTCAAAATCAGCTTCAAGGCCAAGAAAGCGATTCCGGCATACACTACCGCCAGGGCTATTCTTCTTATTTCAAGCAACGGAATTGATTCGATTAATTCCTGCATAAATATAATCTAATGGCGGTTCAAGGATTCACGCAATAACAAAAAGATATAGAGGGTCGGCGCCGCAAAAAGGATTGAATCGAATCTATCCAAGATTCCGCCATGACCCGGGATAATAGATGAGGAGTCTTTGACGGCGGCGTCCCGTTTCAGAGCAGATTCGAATAGATCGCCGACAACGCCGATACCCGAAAGGACTATCGAAAGGGGCAAGAGAAAAGGCAATTCAATCCTTGGAATCCAAGTCAATCCCAGGATTAAGGATGCAAGAACCGCGCCTGCGAAACCCCACCATAAGCCGGCAATAGTCTTACCGGGGCTTATATGGTGAGCCAATTTTTTCTTTCCGGTGGCTTTGCCGCCAAAATAGGCGGCGGTGTCAGAGGACCAGATAATAATGAGTAACGCCACCAGCCATTTGCCGCCATCTGGCTCGTGAAATGCTATGAGGGGAATGGATGAGAAGAGAATGCCGCAATAGAATAGGCCAAAGACCGTCTCGGTGACAGCTTCTTTTAGCACCGTGGTGTTGTTGGTAAAAGAGGATACGATGGTGACGATCGCAATTGCGGCGAAAAAGACGCTTACTGCCGGCATCAACCACCCGCTTGAGATAGATAACATTAGCCCCGCAGAGGCGATTGGCAGAATTAATTTAATTAATCCAGTTCTTAGTCCATTCATCAATCTGGTCAATTCGAAGGCCCCAAGCAGGGAAAGAAGGGCGGTGAAAACCGACAGAATAAGAGTATGGTGCAGGGAAATATAAATGATGGCAGGGATGGCGATTATCCCGACTGCCACCCGCCATAAAAGATTCCTGCTAATGCCCAATTTCAATCCGAAGACGGAGATACTTTGCCAAATCGCCGCTCACGGGATTGGAAGTCCAAGATGGCGGCATAGAAGGCATCTTCGTCAAAATCCGGCCAATACGTTGAAGTGATGTAAAGCTCGGTGTAAGAAGTTTGCCAGAGCAGGAAATTAGAAAGCCGCATTTCACCGGAAGTACGGATTAATAAGTCAGGGTCCGGCAGTGAAGAAGTAAACAAATATGACGAGAAGAGATCCTCACTAATATCGTCCGCATGGATTTTGCCGCTGAGCGCGTCCCGAACTATGGCGCTTACAGCGCTCAGGATTTCATCCCGACCGCCATAATTCAAGGCCAAGTTCAAAACCAATCCGCTATTGTTGGCAGTCTTTTCAATAGCTTCCCTGATGATCCCGAATTGCTCTTCCGGAAGTCCATCCAAGAAACCGGTAGCAATGAATCTGACATTATTGGCATTAAGTTCGTCGATCTCATCCCGTGTGGTCTCGTAAAGAAGCTTCATCAGCGCCGATACTTCATAAAGCGGCCGATTCCAATTCTCGGAGGAAAAGGTAAAAAGTGTCAGGTATTTTATGCCGATCCCACTGGCTGCTTCGACAACTTTCTTGACAGCGCGCACGCCAGCCCGGTGCCCCTCGGTTCTCGGCAAGCCGCGATCATTGGCCCATCGCCCATTGCCATCCATAATGATAGCTATATGCAGGGGCAGAGGACGGGCACTCGATTCAATTAAGGTTTTTAAATCCTTTGTGGGAACTACGGCTTTCATCGATATTGGAGGCCGACGAGTTAAACCTCCATTACTTCCTTCTCTTTTTTTACGATTAATTCGTCGATCTTTTTTATGAATTTGTCGGTAGATTCCTGCACCTGATTTTGCCCTTTTCGCTGGTCATCTTCGGAAATTCCCTTATCCTTTTGAGCGGCTTTGAGGGATTCATTGGCGTCGCGACGGATATTCCGTATGGCGACTTTATTATCCTCTCCCAGCTTTTTGGTGAGCTTGACCGTTTCCTTACGACGATCTTCGCTCATAGGAGGGATTGGAATTCGCAAAATACTGCCATCTGTATTGGGGTTTAAACCCAATTCGGATCTCAAAATGGCCTTCTTGATTTCTTCGACCATGTTCTTCTCCCATACTTGCACGATCAGCAATTTGGGCTCAGGAGCAGAAACATTGGCAACTTGATTGATGGGCACTTTGCTCCCATAATAATCTACGCGAATATTATCCAGCAGTGCAGGAGAAGCTTTACCGACACGGATGGATTTCAATTCGGCTTCCAGGGCGACAATCGATTTCGTCATCCTGGTCTCAGCTTCTTTTAGAATCTCTTTTACCATACTTGGATTTTTCTCCCCAAATGGTTTAACTTACCAGAGTCCCGATTTTATCACCTTCGACAACTTTGCGCAAATTGCCTTTTCCGTGGAGATTAAAAACAATGATCGGGATACTATTGTCCATACATAATGATGTAGCCGTGGAATCCATAACTCTAAGGTTTAAGTTCAGCACATCATGAAATGAAACGGTTTCGAATTTAACGGCATCTTTCTTGATGATTGGATCAACATCGAAAACGCCGTCAACTTTGGTACCCTTAAGAATTATATCAGCGCCGATTTCGGCGGCGCGCAGAGCGGCTGCCGTATCTGTGGAAAAGTAAGGATTGCCGGTACCGCCGGCAAGTATAACCACTCTGCCTTTTTCGAGATGACGCAGAGCCCGGCGCCGAATATATGGTTCAGCGAATTTATCAATGTTAACAGCTGTCATCACTCGGGTTGGAATTCCTCTGGATTCCAGCCTTGCCTGCAAAGCCAGAGAGTTGATAACAGTAGCCAGCATGCCCATATTATCACCGGTGACACGGCCAATTCCAAGGCTTTCGCCCAGCGATCCCCGAAAGATATTCCCGCCGCCAACCACCGCGCCTATCTCTAAACCCTCGGAGGCCAGCTCGGCAATCTCTTCGCAGAAACCATCAATTACTTGAGGGTCCAGACCAAATTCCTTGTCGCCCATAAGCATCTCGCCGGAGATTTTCAGGAGAATTCTCTTATAAGCAAAAGGATAAATTTTAGAATCGGACGCCATTATTGCTTTAATGTTTTATTCGCCGAGTCGGTAGCGAACGAAACGCCTGACCGAGATATTCTCGCCGATGACGGCAATTTTCTCAGTCAAAAGGTCCTTGATAGTCCGGTTTGGGTCTTTGATAAATGGTTGCTCGAGCAAGCAAGCCTCCTGAAAGTATTTTTCCAGCTTGCCTTCGACAATTTTATCTATGATTTTTTCGGGCCGGCCTTCATTTATCGCTTGAGTCCGGTAGATCTTTTTTTCCTGCTCAATCAGATCACTGGGAAGTTCGTCCCTGATAATAACTCGGGGGTTCGCGGCAGCGACCTGCATAGCAATATTTTTTACCAAATCGCGAAAGTCAGTGTTTCGCGCCACAAAATCGGTTTCACAGTTGACTTCCACCAGAACGCCAAGTTTATCCCCAGGGTGAATATACGAAAACACAATGCCTTCATTAACAGCGCGGTCTGCCTTTTTGGCGGCTTTAAGTATTCCCTGTTCCCGCAGATAGTTGGTCGCTTTTTCCAGGTCGCCTCCAGCTTCGGTTAATGCCTTTTTGCAGTCCATCATCCCGGCACCGGTTTTTTCCCGGAGCTCTTTAACCAATGCTGCCGTAATCTCCATTATCCAAATCCTCTTAAATCAGATATTTCACTCTTTATCGATTTTCTCGTCGCCGCCTATTTTACTGCTGGCGCCTGCGGTCGGTTCCGACTTTAATCCCGCATCCTGGAGTTCAAATTCCTCTGGGGAAGCTTTATGCTTGCCCTCGATTATAGCATCTCCAATTTCCTTGGTAATGATGGAAATGGATTTGATTGCATCATCATTGGCAGCGATAGGATAATCGATTGGATCGGGATCAGTATTGGTATCGATAATGGCCACAACCGGGATACCAAGTTTCTTGGCTTCGGCGACAGCAATTTTTTCTTTCTTTGCATCCACCACATAAAGTAAATCGGGCAACTTATACATATCAATAATTCCGCCAAGCACTTTTTTCAGCTTTTCACCGCGCTTGTTGAGTCGCAGGGCTTCTTTTTTGGTAATCATATCATAAGTGCCATCAGCAGACATTTTGTCAATTTCCTTTAGTTTTCTGATACTTTGCTTGATAGTTTGGAAATTGGTGAGCATCCCGCCCAGCCAACGTTCGCTGACATAGAAGACGCCAGAACGTTGGGCCTCTTCCCGAATAACATCTTTAGCCTGCTTCTTGGTGCCAACCATCAGTACCGTCCCACCATTATCCACCGTTTCCTTAACCTTGTGCACGGCGCGCTGGATGGAGAGGATGGTTTTGTGAAGGTCGATGATGTAGATTCCATTTCGGGAGGTAAAGATATACTTTTTCATTTTGGGATTCCAGCGTCTGGTCTGGTGCCCAAAATGCACCCCGCTTTCTAATAAATCTCTAACAGTAATGTTCATTAATTCCTCTTAGGACTGGGTTATAAACCTCCACCCGCTTCAACCTTTCATTAACCCTGCGGGGTGACCGCGGGGACCCGAATGAAAATCTGCGGGTGTGTGTATTGATCATTACGGGGAAATTGCCTAAAGTTGGCACGTTTCCCGGAAAAACTCTAACGTTTTGAGAATTGGAAGCGTTTGCGGGCCTTGACCAACCCGTATTTCTTTCGCTCCACCATCCTCGGATCCCTCGTAAGCAAGCCTTCTTTTTTCAAGGCGGGTCTCATGTCCTCACTTATCTTGACCAGGGCCCGGGCAATTGCCAGTCTGAGGGCGCCCGATTGACCGGTGAAACCGCCACCTATAGCCTTGCAGACTATATCGTATTTCCCTTGCATTTCAGTTACAACCAAGGGTCGGTTTACATCTTGAATAATGACAGGATGACCAAAATAGGCGCCCAGGTCTTTGCCATTAACGGTAATTTTGCCACTGCCGGGAATCAAACGAACCACCGCGGATGCAGTTTTTCTTCTTCCAACAGCGTGTATCGGCTTTTGCTCCAATTATATTCTCCAACAGTTATTAAAATTCCATCTTGATTGGCTTTTGGGATTGATGAGGATGCTCTGAACCTGAATAAACATGCAACTTTCCAAACAACTTCCTGCCCAGCTTATTCTTGGGGAGCATGCCTTTCACGGCCATTCTGATTACTTCCTCGGGTTTATTCTGAAGAAGATTTTTCAAACTGATTCTCCTGGCGCCCGTGGGATAGCCGGTATGGTGGAAATATGACTTGTTTTCCATTTTGCGGCCGGTAAGAGCGACCTTCTCCGCATTGACTACAATTACATAATCCCCAGTGTCCATATGAGGTGTGAACATTGGGTTATATTTGCCGCGAATACGTTTGGCGACCTCGGCCGCCAGACGTCCCAGGACTTGCCCTTCGGCGTCATATAAAAGCCAACTCTTATTTAACTGATCCAGCTTAGGTATCATAGTCTGCATATTCAATCCTCAATTGCCATTAAAGTCTCTCCCAAATTGGCTAAATTTCCTAATATATGAATATTTTCCCCCCTGTCAAGATAAATAAATTGAGATTTTTCCACATTTTTCCCGATCCAGACCCATTGCCTGCAATTAATGCACTTGATTGAGGTTCTTGGCTTTTCGCATAAGGACGGCTCCTAATTCCGAAGAGGTGAGTATTCCTCGATCCGTAATATAAGCGGTTATCAGATTGACAGGTGTTACATCAAACGCCGGATTGTAAATATCGATTTTCCCATGGATATCTACATAATTTTCGGCGGAAGCAACTTCATCTTTGGGACGAAATTCAATGGGAATATCTGCACCGCTTTGAGCTTCCGGGTCGAATGTGGAGTAGGGGGCTGCCACATAAAATGGGACTTGGAAATGGTCCGCTATCAAAGCCATGTTCAAAGTTCCGATTTTATTGGCCGTATCCCCATTCATAGCAATACGGTCTGCGCCAACTATCACCTTATCGATTTTCCCGGAGGAGATGATTGATCCAATCATATTATCGCATAATATAGTAACATCCAAACCCGAAGCGGCCAGTTCCCAGGAAGTCAAACGTCTTCCCTGATCAACAGGACGTGTTTCTCCAGAATAGATTCTTATTTTTTTGCCGGAAAAAGCGGCAGTATAGATTACGCCAAGTGCGGTGCCGATGCCGGCAGTTGCCAGAGCGCCGGCATTACAATGAGTCAGAATCCCATCGCCATCATTGATCAGAGCGGCGCCATGCTCACCGATAGAGCGGCAGAGCTCTTTATCTTCAGCTTCAATTGCTTCCGCCTCCTGTTTTACCATCTGATGGGTTTTCGCGATTGAAATGCCATGGTTGCCCTCGATGATTTTCCTTATGCGTTGGACTGCCCATCTTAAATTGGCGGCGGTTGGGCGCGCCAAACTCAGTTCATCGGCGGCTTTAGACATTAAGCGAAAATATCCATCTTCAGGTAAATTTGAATACTCAACCGAAGCCAGGAACATAGCAAAACCCGCTACAACTCCTATGGCAGGCGCCCCCCGAACCGTCATATTCCTGATGGCTTCAATCACTACCTTATATTTCTCAATCTGGACATATTCCACTTTTTCGGGGAGTTGGCGCTGATCCAGCAGGACAAGATGATCGCCTCTTAATTCGATGGTCTTGAATGGCAGTTCGATATCAACCATTATCCTCGCCAATGATTTGCAGGATGATTTCTCTGGTGCGAGGCCGATTGTCAAAATTGACCGCAATTATCTGTTGCCAGGTCCCGAGGAGAAGCTTCCTTTCATCGAAAGGAACCGTAAGCGATGGACCTATTAGAGCGGACCTCAAGTGGGAAAAGCCGTTGCCATCGCCCCAGGTCTTATCGTGCTGATATGCAATATCCGAGGGAATCAGTCTTTCTAACAATTCCGGCAGGTCCTGAAGCAGGCCTGGTTCATATTCGATTGTTGTGACTCCACCGGTAGAGCCTCCCATGAAAATGGTGACATTCCCAGAAATAAAGCCTAATTTCGAAATCTTGTCAGAGACCAAGCCGGTGATGTTGGTGATGCCACAGTTCTCTGCGGAATTAACTTTAATGCGCTCGGTGAGTATTCTGATCATAATCTAACTTCCTTCCCTCATCCCATCCTATCATTTAGCATTTCATATTCTCATAATTGGCAAGCACCTCACCAACCGTATAATGCGAACCAGTCACAATTATCACATCGTTATCGCCTGCTATCGATAACGCTTTCTCAAAAGCTTCCGACACCTCTGGGATAATCTGCCATTGAATACCGATTTCTTGGGCCCTTTCGGCGAGCAACCGGGGATCGGCGGCACGTTTGGTGACAGGTTTTGCGATAATTAGTGTCGCCGCAAATTGCCCAATGTCATCCATCATGGCAGAATAGTCCTTGTCCGAGAGAATGCCCAAAACCACAATAATGTTTTTTTGCGGAAGAAGCTCTTGAATAGCCTCTTTCAGGGTTTTCATTCCAGCGCCATTATGAGCCACATCGGCCAGGATCAAAGGTTTCTGTGAGATCAATTGTAATCTGCCCCTCCAGTGAGCATTGCCAATTCCCGTGAGAACATTTTCCTTGCTAATCTTAAAGCCGCGATCATCAAGGCATTCTATGGCAGCCATAGCCGTCACTGCATTTTCAACCTGGTGCCGTCCGGAAAGGTTGGTGAAGACATTACCATACCTGCCCCGTGGAGTAGAGACATCAAAGTGGCAACCCGAAAGGTCCAGATAATGTACTGTCCACGGGTATGAATCTGCCGTTGAAATAAGCCGGGCATTTCTGCTTATGCAGATATCCCGAATTGTCTTTCTGGCGACATTATCGCGGCAGGCGGTGACACACGGAATATTGGACTTAATGATACCGGCTTTCTCGGCGGCAATCAGTTCCAGAGTATTTCCCAGAGCTTTGGTATGATCGAAATCTATATTTGTGATTATCGATATTTCGGGCGTGATGATGTTGGTGGCATCTAATCTGCCGCCCATGCCTACTTCAATGACCGCTATATCTACTTTTTTCTGGGCAAAATACTGAAAACCGAGAGCTGTAGTAATTTCGAAATAAGAGACCGGTATCTTGCCCATCAAACTACGAGTGGTTTGGACGAAATCGATGATAAAATCCTGATCGCAATTCTCATAATCGATACGGTTTCTCTCGGCATAGTCAACTAAATGAGGGGATGTCAACAAGCCAACTTTATAACCGGCGGAAGTTAAAATTGATTGAATCATCGCCGAAGTGGAGCCTTTGCCATTTGTGCCGGCGATATGCACTGTAGGATAGGTATTCTGCGGGTTACCCAAAGCCTCCATAAAATCCCGAATCCGCTCCAGTCCGAGCTTGATGCCGGTATTTTCCATTGAATAAAGGAAAGCAATAGCTTCTTGATAGGTCATAAAAACCGGTTTAATCCTGAACTTTGAGGTAATTAAGAAGCGAAGAGATTTGCTTTTTCAGGTCGCGGCGATGGCAAATAAAATCGATGAATCCGTGTTCGAGAAAAAACTCTGAGGATTGAAAGCCTTTGGGCAGGTCCTGGCCTATAGTCTGTTTGATGACACGCTGGCCGGCGAAACCCAATAATGCCTGCGGTTCGGCAATGATAATATCCCCCAACGAGGCATAGGATGCCATCACACCGGCGGTGGTGGGATTGGTCAGGACCGAGATGTACGGAATTTTTTGATCGTAAAGAAGAGCCAGAAGAGAAGAGGTCTTAGCCATCTGCATCAGGGATAGGATCCCTTCTTGCATCCTGGCTCCGCCTGAGGCAGAAATAATAATCAGCGGAATTCTTTTTTCAAGAGAGCGTTCAATGGAGCGCGCTACTTTTTCTCCGACTACGGAGCCCATGGAACCTCCCACAAAACCGAAATTCATTACAGCGAAGCTAACAGGTTTGGTATCGATAGTCCCACAGCCACACACTATTGCTTCCTTGAGGCCAGTGTTCTTGATAGCCCCTTTTACGCGATCCGGATAGCGTTTGGAATCTTTGAATTCAAGCGGATCAGCGGAGATCAGGTTGCCATCATACTCATCCAATTTACCTTCATCAAGGATCAGTCCGATGTAATCTGAACTCAAAATCCTGAAATGGAAATCGCATTTATGACAGACCCAAAAATTCTTTTCAAGCTCCTTTATGTATATGATCTCGCCGCAATTATTGCACTTGGTCCAGAGACCATCTGGAAGTTCTTTTTTGCGTTGGTCCGGTTGCGAATTTTGGTTTTTCTTGAATAGCTCCATATATATTAGTTATCGATATCTTTTGAGGATTATAAAAGATTTTTCTCTATAAAAAACTATACTCAACCTTGAAAACTATCGTCGCCATGCAATCCATTCGGGAGCAATTGCAACGCCGTCAATCAATTTTCCAAAATAATTTCAGCGACTATAATTTAAGGGGAGGCTGTATGATTCTCCAACATTATTTTGCGGGGCTGCTTAGATGATCCTCAATGCATATCGAGGCCGCTTTCCAATTCAATTCGAAAGAGCATTGCGATATGCTTAGGGTAATGGACAATCTTGGCATAATAATGAAGGAGGTCAGGAAGTCAACTCCCTGACCGTCCACAATTATATCAACCGAAGGAATTGGATAAAATTATAAGCCGAGCTCAGCACGGAACGCCTCTATGTGCGGATTATTCGGGGATATATTCTCCAGGTCCCTGAATGCTTTTTTAGCCGAACCGATGTCGTTCAAGTCGAATTTGAAAACAATCACTTTGTTGAAAAGAGCATTTTGGTTGGTAGAATCTAGGCTCAGCGCTTTATCGAAATAGTCAATGGCTCTCTTGAAGTCGCCCTCGCGACGATACATAACTCCGCAGTCAACCCAGACAGCGCTATTATCCGACTCCAAGTTCAGCACCTTCTCGTAGGTGGCAATGGCCATCTTAGTGTTGCCGGTGTCAAAGTAATAATTGCCAAGGGTAGTAAGCAGTTTCACATTTTCGGGATCATCCTTAAGCTGTGTCTCCAGCTTCTTGATCTCTTCCTGCAAAGCCTGCGTCATTTGCTCCTGGGAAGCATCTTGAGTTGCACCATTTTGCGAAGCAGCAGGCTTTTCGAGATTCAGGTAATATATCACTCCCAGCCCCGATATCAAGAATCCTACGAAAACTCCAAAGAAAAACTCTTTTTTGAACATCCTAATTCTCCAATAATTAATCTCCCAAAAATTGATATTTGCGCCCTAAAAGTCAATATATTTTACAGCGTTATCTAAATTTATCAAATATTTCTTTGATGGGTCGTTCTGCTTTTTCATCAAATGCCGGCAATAATGCTTTGACAAGCTCGGCCAATTGCCCCTCCATCTTGAGAACCATTTCCAAGATTGGCAATCCGAAATAAAGCGAACCCCGGATAATGTCCGCTACCGGTCGATGGCTGGCTTTGGCAAGCTCAGTTATCATAATCTTGGTCTCTTTCCTTACTTTCACCTGTAGAAAGCATTCCATATAAATATCGTGTCCGTCATCAATCATGCTTGCTTCCCTTCATTAAGTGATGTTCATAATGGTATCTAATTGTGCTCACCGACTTGACCGCTTTGAACTGGTTCTTTTCGATCTCCATAAATACCGGAGCCCAAGGCCCATAGGGAGCGCATTGCATAATAAGCTTGTCGAAACGGCCATCAAGGCAGAGGGGACATATAGACTTTCCTTCGATAGAAACACGATAGCGCCTCATAACAAATGGACTGAGCATAGATCTTAACTTATCCAAGCCTTTCAACCTGATGTTCCTGACAGGGCGAGGTTCCAGATGAAGAATCTCACCTATCGCCTTATGGGTTTCGCCCATAAGATGGTATCTGACTATAATTTCTTCTTCAAGACTTTCCAGTTCCCCAAGAGCCATCTGAACAGCCTGAATAGGCGAGTCGCCGGAATAAATCATACTTCCTCCTTTGAATGGGTACTTATTAATTCGCCCATTTATAAAGGCGCAAAGGAGCCGCTTCCAGTAAATCACCTGACATTCTTGGCACTGCTGATAACAGCATTAATAACATAGGGTAACGAAAATAAGCCTTGTCCCTGACTTGGAAGATGACCTCAAAATTATATTGGATGTAAGGTATGGAGCGAGAGTGATGTTAAATCAAGTCAGCCTTTTACCGATAAATCGGATATAAGAACAATAAGGATATTAATGCCAACTTCGCAAATTCTGTCGCCGACCAAGGATATAGGGGCAATCATCTCCGCCATAGGTGAACTTCCGGCATCACCTGCAATAGTTGCGGGAGTGATGAACCTGACCAGCGATCTGAATAGCGATATTGACGCCCTCGGCAAACTCATAATGAGTGATCAAGTGCTGACGGCGAAAGTATTGAAGCTCTCCAATTCGACTTTCTATGGCCGGCACAGGCAAGTTTCGAAAATAAGGGAAGCAATAGTAATACTCGGGTTCCACACTATACGAAGCCTGGTGCTCGCCTCCTCGGTGCGATATCTATATAAGAAGATGGATACTGATAAGATCGAGAGTTGTTTGTGGGCGCATTCGGTCTCTACGGCAATGGGATGCCGTCTGGTGGCAAATAGCATCAAACATCCTATGGTGGAGGAAGCTTTTATCTCCGGCATACTTCATGACATTGGCAAGTTAATCCTGTTCCACAAATTTCCTCAAGAATATTCAGGATTGATAAATACTATTCGAGAAACCAAAATTGATTTTCACCTGCTGGAAAACCAAACCTTTGGATTTAATCATGTCCAGGTTGGCAGCGGCCTTTTGATGAAGTGGAATTTCCCTGAACTATTCATTGATTCAATCCAGAACCATCATTTATGGCAGGAGAGGAACCAGGATGACCGGCATCTGCCATTGAGTTGGATAATAAAGTATGCCAGCATCATTTCATCGAGACTAGGATTGGATTTTAGGGAACCGAACCTATGTGAGAACGAGTTAAAAGAAGCCGCTGAAAAGATTGGGATATCCGAGGAACGGTCAGCGAAATTATCTGAGCAGATCCTAACCTCATATAATCAAGAAGGCAACCTCTACAAATAGCCACCAACCCACTTAGTATTGTCATCATTCCCCAGATCTCAATCCAAAAAGACGGATATCAAATGTGTGGTGAGATAGTTTATATTTATGAGGAAGGGAACAGTTGTAATAGCTGTTCCGTCAGACAACTAATTTTGTCCTAAGGGTTCTCAAAAACGCACTATTTCTGCCATTCCAGTTCTTGTAGCCGGTGGCGGACTTTACGCTCTATATCGATTATGCGCGAGTTTTCGAAATAGGGGATCGTATCGAAATCTTTCAGGTCACTCAATTCTTCGAGGACAGCAGTGATATTATCAACTGATTTCTGGATTATGTCCACCGCATCTTTGGCAGTGCCATATTCATCGATTACCTCCCCGCTGGAAAGAGCCATGCCAAGCAGTTGGGCGCGGCCAAGAATACTGGCGGTCGAATTATTAATGTAATGGGACAGGGTCGCCAGCACTATACCCAAGGACTTGAGCGCGGTCTTGCGCTTTTCATCGCTAATGAGCCTCTGTTGAAGTACAATTTGCTCGTGGAAAAGGTTATCGAGGGCAACGTATAATTTATATAGCTGTTCATTTGCCGCGGAAACCAGCTCGAAAGGCGAGCCGATATCGATATCGAGGAAACGGGCGGCTTCGATGACATCATCCAATCTTTGAGCAGACAACTCCGTGATATCTTCTTCAATGCCGAAAGAGCCCATGATCTTGGCGCAATCCCTTCGGTTCGCAATTACAGTTTCCAGAGGCAGTTCGAACGACAGATTCGAAATTGCCTCCGCAACGTAGAGAATCGAATCGAGTTGCACGCCGGCACCATTTGTATTCGAAGGTAGAGTGTGGTGATTAACCAGCGCCATTGAAATCGCTTCAGGGAAATTCCACTTCTCGGCCAGAAAACTAATGACTTCAGCATGAGTGCAATCAAAGGTTTCTTTCTCACAAATATGTAAACAGGCGCCTTTCCGAGATTCGTCTATAATTCTGCAGTATAATTCTGGGAATACTTTCTCCAAAATCAGAATGCCGGCATCGTGCAACAAGCCGCAAACAAATGCTTCTTCCGGAACAGGATAATTGGATTTTTCAGCCAACATTCGACCCAGGATTGCGATCTCAAGGCTATGTTTCCAAAATTCCTTAAGCCCCAACTGCTTGGAATCTTTTTCTTTGAAAAGATCATATATCGAGACCGAAAGGGCAAGAGCCTGAACGGCGCGGGATCCCAGAAGTATCACGGCAGAACTGACAGTTGAAATTTCTTTCGCTCTTCGGTAGAACGGGGAATTAGCCGCCCTGAGAATTTTGGCGGTTAAAGAAACATCCCGTTTGATAATATTCGCCAATTCGTCAGCCGAAGTCGTGCTCTTTCTAAGCGCCATTAAGATTTCGCTCAGAGTATGCGGAAGGGTCGAGACTTTACCTTCGGCTCCGATTCTGTCAAATACATAATCCCTATTCATCATGATTTTTTCCGCCTCCAACCATATTTGAGATATCGGAAAATTTGACGATTATTTAACAGCAGAAAGCTTTTTGAGGAGACGATTTTTGCGGTGGATGATAGATTGGGTTGCACAATTATGCATACCAGAACGATCGGTGTGGGAGACCGCCCTCCGGAGCGCTAAATCGGTCAGCCTTAAGGCAGTGGGGAAATCCTTAAATTTGTGTTCGGCAATTTTTGCCGCTTCTATGCCAAATATGAGAAAATCACCATTATTTTCTAAAGCTTCTGAACAAAGGGCAAAGGCTTCTTGCCAGCGAAAATCTCGCCTTAACAGAATATATAGATGCCATGCCGCCTTGAAGTAGCTTAGCGATCCCGGACCAAATTTGATTGCTCGAACCAAACAATCTTCCGCTTTTCCGTAGCATCCGGATTTAAAATATATTAAGCCCAGAGAACATAAATCCTCCGCCGATTTGCTTTGTGAGGCTGAGAGGCTGCAACTGTGGAAAAATAGTCCCGCCAGAGAGAGAATGTCAAATCTGTTGTGAGAAAGCACTAATTTTATCACGGAAGGATTCCTGTTGCGCAGAAAATCGAAATATGCCTGGGGAATCAAACCGCCCGGTATATCATTTGGGCGATGGAAGCCAAGGATGGAGTTTTCCAGAGAAGCGAGACTGCAATCTCCGCAACTCGCCTTATAGAGACGGCGTGCCGGTGCGAGCAGATCGAGATGCTTTTTCGCAGTAGTCTTTGGCTTGATCCGATTCAAAACTGAGCGGTTTTCCAGAAGAGGGATGTCAAAACATTTCCCATTGTAACTTACCAGGCAAGAAAAGGGGTCGATCGTCATGTGAAAGTGATTAAGCATGGCGGATTCGCAGTCAAAGTCGGGACAAAAATACTGCTTGATAATGAATTCATTTTCGTTCAGATAACCCAATCCTATGAGAAAAGCCATAGTGCCGGCCCCTCCTGATAAGCCAGTGGTTTCAGTGTCAATGAAAACTACGCGCCCGGCTTCTGCGATTTCGTCCTCCATATTGCCAAATAGAAATGGGAGCATATTAAATTGTAATTGAGGCAGCTTTCGGGTGCTGAAAATGCCGTGCCATTCCTCCGCAAAGAGAGCAGAACTAATTTCAATTACTGGGCCATCATCGGTGCTGATTATTTGCCCACCGAGAGCATCGGCAAGAAACGCCAATTCACCTTTTCTTTCTCGTCCCGTCTCATCCGGCAAGCCGGATGAGTCCTGCATTTTGCTTAAGCGGGAATATATATCCATATTCTACCTCTGAGCTGAGGCTGATAGGATACCTTCCGCGATCATGGATTGGACGAAAATATCATTTTGAGACAACTGGATTTTCTTGAGAAATTTAAGGCTGGATTTGCCCTCCAAAACTCCCAAGGCACGGGCGGCATAATCCATGACCACCGGATCATAATCGGATTGGATCATTTCTTGGAGCGTCTTGGAGCAGCTTTTATCCCCGATTTTCCCCAGGCAATCTGCCGCCAAAGCAAGGGCGTAGATTCTGGGTTGAGGCAAGAGGCTGCCTGAGACGATAAGCGTATTTGAAATGAATTTCTTAAGAATCGCGGCGGCCGGTTTGCCAAAGCCAACCAATGAAGAAGCCGCCGCATACCGCACTCCGTAATAGCCATCGGAAAGGCCATTCACTAAGTCATCTGCAACTTTCTCGAAAGGCATTTTGCCCAGAGCCACCACCGCGGATTTTCTGGCAAGGTAATCCTGGTCTTTTGCCATCTTCCTCAATGTATCTGTTGCGGAAGGATGTCCGATTTCCCCAAGTGCCGTCGCCACGCCGGCGCGAATGTTGAAGAGAGGATCAAAGGCGTGAGGCAAAAGACAGGGAACGGCGGCAGGGTCTTTGATCCGTCCCAAGACCCGGCAAGCCAGCCTTGCACGAAAATCATCCGGCGAGTCCAATTGTTGACAAACTCTGGGAATCCCGGCCACGCCGATCTTCCCCAGTATGTCGGTTAAAATCTGCATTTCCAGGGCAGAACGGGTATTCATTTTATCTACTAAAAATTCGACAGCATCTGACCCGTAGCCGGCAAGGGAATCCTTGCTTGGTTGAACCTGCTCGGCAAAACGGATTTCACCGGAGGAAGCCCGAATCCATAACGAGTCAAGTTTCGCTTGAGTAACATCAGCTCCAGCCGGTTGAGCCAGAGATAGGAAAATTAAGATGATTAAGGTCGGAGGCAATCCCACCGACCTACAATTGGTTTGTATCATTTTGTCTTCGTACTGTCCGTTGGCTGATCCCAGCCAATGCCCCACGTGGAATATATCCAGATGTCTGAATCTTTTCCCAAACCGCCCACATAATGATCGAGGCCGGCGCCATCATAAAACAGGCCGATGGAACCATATTCCCGGTTAGGCCTTCCATATCCCTGCGTATTTTGGTCTGATTTTACATAGTAGCGGTCATCGCCCTTGATATCGATTATGGCGCCGATGCCGTTGGCGGAACCGGCTCCCTGAGAAAGATCATAAGCGCTATAAAGGTCATTGCCGGAATAATCGACTAACCATCCCTGACAGTAATCATGGCCGCATCCTTGAGAAACGCCTTTGGAAAAATAGACATCATCCCCGGAATCGTCGCGGAGACATCCGACCGCCATGTGGGCTCCTGCTCCCTGCGCATACTGGAAACTCTGATACCGGTCATTGCCCGAGGCATCATAAATAATTCCGGCAGAATACCAGTAACCGGACGCCTGACCGAAGATATCTGAAACATAGAGATCATTCCCGGAGCCATCCAGTAACATCCCGATGCCGCCCGAAAAATAGGGCCGTAGCCCATAGGCCGCACCCTGTGAAAAAGTTATATAATGATCCGTATAGCGAAGGATGTCGCCATATTTGCCGCCGGAAAGATAATTATCGTGGCCGGCTTTATCGAAGAGGATTCCCAGACCTCCGGTGAAGCCAAATCCTTCGTTATACATCGCTCCATTGTAGGTATCGCGTCCCTTAAAATCCATCAGAAGGCCAACTCCCATTGCTCCCGATGCAGGCCCGAAAGTATCAGTAATGTAAGTATCATCGCCGTCATAATCCTTGAAAACCGAAATTCCAAGAATGCCTGCCGCCAGAGTGAAATCATCGCCATTGAAAATGTCATCCCCGCCATAGTCAATCAGGAATTTATAACCCCCGATGCCGAGGGGACGACGAATCAAAGTTTTGGCTGTGGGAGTGAAAGTATAAAGAGAGTCGTTCACAAATCGATAGACATCATTGCCGGAATAATCGATGATTACGGTGATCTGGCCTCCATACGTTGGATACAATTGATATTTATCATCGCCGCCGGGATCGATGATGGCAAAATAGCGTCCGGAGTAATTATCATTCGCTTCGGTTCCGATAGCAACTTTGCCTAATTCGGTTTCAATTTCGGAAGGCTTCTCGAGCTTAAACCCAGAGAATAGGTCATCTTTGCCTGCAACGAGCAAATCATCTATAGGCCTCGCCATTATCTTGCCGCCGGCGAGCAGCGCCCCCATTTTGAATCTGGGCAGGATATCAGCCAGCGCTTTGCTCCACTCTTCACCCATTTTTTCGAGGCTGTCCAACTCCTCCACTGACTTCTTCTCATTCATTTCATCATCGGTCAATAGCATCGTAAACCCATAGATCAAGCTGTCACGATTCACTTCCCGAAATGCTTCGTCATAGAATTCCCGGGCATTGAAAGCGGCATTATACAGGGTGTTCAGCGAGATCCGAAGTTTATCGGGCATTTTTGTGAACTTCGGTTGAGCCGCGGGTGGCCTGATCGGACGGTTTGTTTCCCCCGGTAAATCGTGAGGTTTTAGGATGGACTTATTGGGTGCGACAGGAGCGAATTCCTTCGAGAGGGGACGAAGTAGTTGCGAGCAATAATTCAGCAATTTCCAGAGAGGAGGATCTTTCGCCAGCTCATCATAAACCTCCTTGCCAAAAGCCTCCAGATAAAACGGGTCTGTCATGAAGGAATCGACCAGCGCTATACGCATGGAATCCCTTTTAAGATAATCGTCCCGGAGGCGGAGGTCATCATTGGTGATCAGCGCCCCGCGAAGGATCGGCAACAGGATCTCTTTCAGTTGCGGAAGCTGGACAGAATCCCCCGAGGCTTCCTGACCGGTTGCATTTCCTGTGAGAAAAAATAGTAATGAAACGGTCACGAGATACTTCATAAATAAAAGCTAATATATCCCTGAGAAAATGTCAATTAAAAGCATGGAAGTCTCTTAAAGAATAGTTCTAAGTCACGCGGCCGCTACTTTCCAGTTTGCGGAATTTTAGCAACCTTTCTCAGCATATTCACACTCACGGATTACGAAATAGATAATCATCGTCAAGGAATAAGCAATTATGAATGCATAAAATGGGAAATAGCATTCTCGATTACACCAGGCAACGACGATCCCAGTGAAAGCAAATGGAATAATAAAAATGAATGAAAATAAGGGCAGTTTTAACAAGGGGAAATCGATTCTCTCGGCGGCATAATTGATATTTTGTGGAGTCTCGGAAGGAATAATTATCAGCCACGATTTTCTCAGCCAGAGCATAGCGGTGCGGCCCAAATCATCAGATAGGAATTCCAGACCTTACCCAAACCAGTATCGGTCCGATTCGGAAAGATACATCTTTGTGCCACTAAGTCTTTCTGCCTCATCTTAAAATTCTGTAGCGCTATTCAAAGGATTGTCGGAAATCCCTTGAACAGGAGTATAGCCGCCATCGCTCCGATATGATTACCAAGATAAATGTTTATCCCCGAAGAGCCCGTCCCAACAATCAGATCATTGGCCTTGATGGAATTCATCGCAGACATCAGTAAGAACATTACCGCAAATGAAGTCTGAAAATGGATAACCGCCCGCCTCTTTGCCCCATCTCTCATCAGGGGGTCTATCCAGAAAACAGGCCAAGCCAAAATCACATTGGGTCTTGCCCATACCGCCAGACCCATCATCAGACCCCCCAAAAACCGCATTCCAGATTCTTAAGCCCTCTCGTGATTTTGATATAATATCAGGGCAAATGCTGTCAAAAATATCGCAATACTTTCGGCTAATACTTTGCCTTCGACAAATATTAATGGACCATACCATGATATGATGATTCCGATAATGATTGAGGATAATTGCGAGACATATTTCCGTGCCATAATGAATATTGGTGGTAGATCCTCGGAGCCAACGCCAGAAGGAATATAAGAATAGCAATTGATCGTGTGGAAGTAAGAAATTTCATTTCGTAATAATCAGCGATTGCAAATCATCTTAAATCGGGTTTCGAAATATATTTAGATAGAGAAAAGTAGTCAAGTGTGCCAAGAGCGTCGATGCTAAATCTCTGTAGCTCTTAAAGTAGGCATAGCTTTTCATATCCGAAAATAATATTTGAATGGAATTCAAAGATAAGCTATTTTGGGAGGAATGGGACTATCATATCAATACTGTGGATGAAATCTGCAAAGAGATGAAAAGTAATGCCGGTAACTAAGTCGGGACCCCGCGCCATCAGGGATGAGGTCGTGAAGGAAAAGATGGGGAAATCCACAGATAAATGGGATGCGATTCTCGACAAATGGAGCAGAGAGGAGAATGGTCATACCAAGACCGCCGCTTATTTGGCGAAAGAGTTTGGGCTGAGCGGTTGGTGGGCTTAAAAGGCATTATCACCCGACAAAAGAGCCACCGCAGTATTCAAGAAGCTTTCGCCTTCATGCAAAAGAGAATATATTGAATTTATCGAATCCGCGAAAAAATATAAAACACGAGCCAGAAGAGCAGAGAAAGCGTTGACCCAGCTAAGGGAGAAAGCCTAAATAAGGTGAATTGAACGTGTCCAGCGAACAAAACAGGGTCTCATTTCTCAGCAGATTAAGATCCCTTTTTCAGCCCCTCAAAAAGGATGGCGATAAGAAGGATGAATCACCAGCAAATATGGAGAGGATTCGACTAAAATACGAATACTTCCGCGAAATCCTCGCTCATAACGACTCAATCCTCCAGCTAATTGCTGATATCGAAGATCGATTATCCGGCAAAATCCCATTCTCGTTCAGCCTTATGGTTCGTCAGATTCGGACCGGCTTGAATACTGTATTTATGATGGTCAAGAATCTGGATCAGCTAACCTCCGGCCATAATAATCGACTATATGATTCGCTGGGAATGGTGAGCTCCCAAATCAAATCCGAATTGCCGGTATCGGAAGGGACAACAACCGGACCGATGGTTATCTCGCTCTCGGAGTTGAAGGCAGGGGATTCAATGCTGGTTGGCACCAAAATGGCAAAGCTGGGCGAAATCAAGAATGTCCTGGCGCTTAATGTTCCTGAAGGATTTGCGGTCACGACGGCGGCGTTCGGGAGATTTATGAATGAGAATAATATCAGGGAACGCGCGGAAGCGCTGGAAGAACTAACGGAGGTAAGCGGCCACAGAGCGGCCGCCAAGGCCTGCCGCGAAGTCCAGAAATTGATTCTCGATGCGACAATGCCGGACGAATTAGCGAGAGCAATTTATGACGAATATGACAAATTGGTGGCCGGACGCAGTTCGCTGATAGCTATTCGGAGCAGTGGAGTCGATGAAGACAAAGCGGCTTCTCATGCCGGTCTATTCTATACGGAATTGAATGTAGATCGAAGCTGGTTATTGGATGCTTACCGCTGGGTGTTGGCAAGTTGCTATGGGTCGGGACCGGTGCTGTATAGATTCCGGCACGGCCTTTCCATAGTTCCGACGAAAATGGCGGCAGGAATTCTGCAGATGATTAATCCGCGATACTGCGGAATTATGTTTTCTCGAACCCTCCAGAATCCAGCAGAAGATAAGATAGTAATAAGCGTTGTTCCGGGCCTCCCGGATGCAGCCATTGGCGGAGGCCTAAATGCGATGGAGATAGTGGTCTCTCAAGATAATATGGCATCGATACCGGTATGCGGCTTAACCCAGAATAACTTGCGGGAATTGATGGGGGCCGCCAGGCTGTTAGAAAACCATTTCGGCGGTCCACAGGATATAGAATGGGCGGTTGATGAAAACGGAATCCTGTTTGTTCTGCAATGCCGCCCGATAGTAACCATAAAGCCGGCGTCTGCTACCGAGTTGCCGAGGATCAGATTTGATACTGAACCAATTTTGAGTGGGGGTTTGGCGGCATGCCGGGGTATTGGGGCTGGCCCTGTATTCCAGGTCAAAAATGATGACGACCTCGAAAGTTTCCCGGATGGAGCAGTGCTGGTCTCCCATCATTCTTCGCCAAAGTTCGCTCAATTGATGAATAGGTGCGCCGCAATTATCACTGATGTGGGATCACCAATCGGTCACATGTCTATTCTGGCGCGCGAATTTGGAATTCCTGCCATCGTTGGATTGCCTGGAGCAACTAACGTTTTGGAGAATGGGCGTAAAATTACTGTCGATGCCGCTTCGCTGGAAATCTATGATGGGTTGCTTTTGAGTGAACACGAAGCAAGCTCGTCTCCTATCCCGCTTGTCAATTCACCGGTCGTTACCAAACTTCGGCAAATCGGCAGGCATATAACGCCGCTTTATCTGACTGATACGGCTTCCCCGGAATTCAAGCCGTCGAATTGCAGGACTCTTCATGATATTACGCGGTTCGTGCATGAAAAAGTGTTCGAGGAGATGTTCTATCTGGGAGATGAGGCGATACACTCAGGACAGGATGTTCATATATTGAAAGACAAACTTCCATATCAGGTTTTGGTTCTGGATATCGGTGGGGGATTGGCAGATGTTGCCGGAGTGTCGCAGAATTTGTCGCTTTCCGATGTAGCGTCTATTCCGATGCGGGCATTTCTGGAGGGATTAATTGATCCCCGGATAAATTGGGAACAGCCTCGTGCTTTATCCACCCAGGGTTTCTTGTCGGTCCTTGGCGAGAGCATGGCTGGACCCCCGGCACAAGCCAAGGGAGTGGGAGGTTCTTCCTTTGCCATTATGTCGGACCGTTATATGAATTTCAGTACCAAAGCAGGCTATCATTTCAGCAGGATTGATGCTTATTGCGGGATGAGCCTGAACAAAAATTACATTCACTTTAGGTTTGAAGGTGGCGGAGCCAGCGAACTGCGCAGACAGAGACGTTGCCAGTTCTTATCTATGGTGCTACGCCAATTGAACTTCAATGTGCAGATACAAAGAGACACGCTGGTGGCTCGCCTTGAGAAATATGATCGGGAGACGATTCGGGTGCGATTGGCCGATCTGGGCCGCTTGACCATTTGTTCTCGTCAACTCGATATGCTGATGGACACCGATCACAGCTCGGAATATTTCGCCAAAGCGTTTCTATCCGAAAATTTGGAGAGATTCTGATGCATTCGGAAGCGGGGTGAAATCTTTATCAGCGTCATTTATTTTATCAGCGCCATCCGTCTTGTGACTACAAATTTCCCTGAGGTCAGCCGAGCGAAATAAATCCCGGATGGAAAATCGGCAACATTCCATAGTAGAGCATAATCACCTCGCTCCAATTGAGCATTGATTAGGGTCTCCACTCGCTGTCCCATTAAATTGTAAATAGCTATTGTCACTTCAGCTTTTCTGGGAATGCCTATTTTGATGCTGGTTGAGGAGTTGAATGGATTGGGGTAATTTTGTTGCAAGTAAAATGCGTAAGGAAGTGATTGTGGACCATCATCTACACTACTTATGGGCGGCTCACGGAATTCATAATTGCTGCTGTTCCATCGATCATGCCCTGCCTGCGGCCATTCCACATTTGAACTATCGTAAGGAAAACCCAATTCGTACATCCATAGATATGATTCCTGACCCTCATCATAATAGAATGATCTCTCACCGCACGATGATAAAACGATATTAGCCGTACCATTCATATCGAAATCACCCAAACATGCGGAGGCAGAGCCATTCCAAGAAAGCACGCGCAGAGGCCAACCCGGCAACAACCTTCCCTCATAATCATACGCCCAATAGTGGGACCAAATCGAATCGCCATCACTATATGCCATTTGAGAACCTATTAATATGTCTGGATAGCTATCGCCATCAAGGTCTCCAATAATCGGATCAAAGCTAAACATATTTTCTGTCCCGATGGGCCAGCCTGGCAATATTGAACCATCAGCCTCAAGTGCCCACATATAAGTTCCATTTGGCTCGCTTAGATCGAGACCCACCATAACGATTTCGAGGTCGGCATCTCCATCGATATCGCCAACCACCGGTGCCGTTCGAGGCATACCAGAATCCCAATATATAGGCCAGCCTGGCTGAATGCTACCATCGTAGCGGAATACCTCCACCCAACCTTCATCGCTTCTACCATCGCCCACTCTCTCAGTCGAAACCAAAACCTCCAGCCAGCCATCATTGTCGATATCCGCCAATACAGGCGTGCCTAAGTACGTCAGATATTGATTCGTGCGAAATTGAACTGGCCAGCCGGGAAGACGATTGCCGAACCGGTCGAAAGCAAAAAGATAGTGGGCAGCACCCACTATAAGGTCATTTTCGCCATTACGATCGAGGTCTCCCACTGCAAGCTGGAACTCGATGAAGGTATCTGGATATATGCTGGCATAGAAATTATTATAACGTTCCCCATTCATTTTATAAACATAAAATATGGTATCGAAATATGTCGCAAATAGGAATTCAGGAGTGGAATCGAGATCCATGTCTATCAAAACCGGCCTTCCCGGATAATGATCTGTTCCTATCCGCCGGTGAAAACTTGAATGGGGAATCCCACCGGTTCTTCACCGAGATAGTTAAGAGCATGAATATTGCGGAATGGATTTTGTCCCTCTCGGTGATGAGTATAGACAAATGCTTCTTCAAGACCATCTCCATCAGCATCAAATACCGGAGGGACTTCGCCACCCGCCCACCCGCTATTATCGCTCACCGGCCAACCAGGCATCAGTTCTGCGGCGGAGTCTAATAGATACATCGTCGAATCCCCAAGACCGAATGGGATGAGGAGTTCATCCGTATCCCCATTATGGATAAATGTAAGCCCGTCGAAAGGACCTAATGCGAAGTAGAAATCATAATTAGGTGAAATCGTATGCCATGGCCAGCCTGGCATTAGAGCAGGCTCTGCCGATAAATTCCCAATGCTTAGGAAAATAATTGCTATTACTGATGCTATTTTTCGAAAAATCATTTCACTTTCCCATCTTGAACGCGCTCCGAATTTGCCTTTCGGAGCGCATTATTACGTTTCTAAGAGCAATTGTGCCTAAGGGCCTCCGCCCTCGGGTGCAGTAATTTGATTTGCACATGGGTGGATATCAAGCCAAACTGATTGACCAGAATATAAATAGACCCCATGCCAAGTGATGTGGCCTGTCAGAAAATGAGTGCATTTCACGAAATACCAACCCGATTGCCCATTCACATTGGCGAGATAATAGTTATGAGGCAAGGTTTGACCAACATAAACCCACGGTCCGAAATAAGCGCTATCAGCCGAATGTAATGCAACCATGTCCTTTTTATGCCATCCATAGCCTACTTGACATCCATCATACAATGCATTTCCTTGCACTATAACGCCGGCCCCTGCATCGTAGGCCGTCAGACCTACGATTATAACCAAACAAAGAAAACTAATAAATACCTTGATAATTCTCATCTTCGTTACTCCCTATTGGATATTTCAATAATCCATTCGAGGTTACTAAAAAGCATGTGAGTCACACGGCGATCTGGATTGAGAAATGGAGGCGCACGAGAATTGAGAGACAATCCAAGGCATAGTACCCCCCCCACATTTCTAATCGATATTTACTCTTATTACTTTTCCAGCTTACCACACTAACCTCAAATAGTGATTCCCAATAAAAATATGCACTCAGAAATCCATTTTGTCAAGTGGAATTCGTGGTTACCGCAATCCCTAAAATAATGCGGCATTAAAAATAGCGACATTCCTTGAATCATTGGTGTCAGTCGCCATGGCTGCTTTGCCATTGAGTTGCTGGAGGCGTCTGCACTGCAAAATGATATCGAAACTTATCCTAATGCCCCTTCTTTTTCAATTCCTCTTGTTGGCTCAGATTCATCAAACGGATTGCCATAAGTTTTCCACGACGCTCTCTGTAGGCCACCCGCACCATATCACCAACCTTCGGCTGGGCCCCGATATCTGCCTCTTCTAAGGAAATAGTAAGCTCCTGCTCGGGAGGATTTTCGCTTCTGATGGTGATGGTTTTGGAGGACCGCTCGTAGCTCTGGACTGTTCCCTGAAGGACCTGGGGGGAATCAGAGCATCCTACTGTGGCCAACAAGCCGGCTAAAATCACAACGGCCCAGGAAATGCTCTTCATCAGATTCTCCTTCCCAAATCCAACTTTTTGGAACCACGCGCAGAGGCTCTTTCCTGGATTACGCCCTTTATCAAGAGGAAAATTATCACGAGGCTGATAGCGGTGCCTGCGGTAAGTATCAAAATGGAAGAAGGCAATTGATGCTTCATTTCTTTGAGCGCAACTGAAGCGCAGGCGAGAAAGATAGTAGCCGCAAAAAGGAGACGGATTGAATATCCGCGCACATATTTAACAGCTACGGTTCCGAGCTGGGCGCCAACCGCCGCACCCACCAGCATCCACATGGCGGCTATGAGATCCACTCTCCCTTTTATACCGTAAGTGAAAGCCCCATAGGCTCCAGTTACCATCACCTCAAATAAATCAGTTCCGACAGCGATCAAAGTTGGACATCCCAGCAGATAAATCAGGGCCGGCATTCGTATGAAGCCTCCACCTACGCCCAGCACGCTCGCCACAATGCCGGTCGCAAGCCCTATGGAAATCGGAAGCCAGATGGAGCATCTTATATTTGAACTCTTAAAGTAAATGACCGGAGGTATCTTAATTCGATGAAGTTTTTGCGCCATTGTCATCGGCGGGGAACCACCACCTAAGTCAGCATGGGAATTCTTACGATTCCGGGAAACATTGGAGATGTAATCATAAAGAACATAGCTCCCAACCAGCAGGAGAAATATAATATAGATCCTGCGAACCACCGATTCAACCAGTCCTAATTGCTCAAGATACATCACTAATCTGGCCCCAAGTTCCATTCCAACAGTAGTGCCAATGATCATCGAAAATCCCAGTTTGACGTCCACATTGCCAAATTTGCTATGACGCATCGTAGAAACGATGGATTTACCGCCCATATGAGCCAGGTCAGTCCCAATTGCATAAGGCATCGGAAATCCGAATATATTAAGGGCCGGAGTAACTATCCACGCCCCGCCGATTCCGAAAAATCCGCCGCATACACCAACACTGGTGCCAATCAGCAAAAGGAGGATTACATTGAAGTTAATGCCGGCTATCGGCAAGTAAACATTGAAAATATCCATTATTAGATTCCTAAGGTTTGGACTAATCCTGCCTATTCGTGGTGTTCCAGCTTGCCCAGGTCAATGCCCAGATGCGAGACCAACTTATCCATCCCAAAGCCGATGATAAAACCCATTCCCGCCATAACCAGGATTACTGTCAGTCCATACAGCCAAAGATCGCTGTTGTAAATATCAGCGACCATTTTGGGCAAACCCGGTTCCATCGCCCTCGTGTCAGCAACATTATAGATTTTGGTGGCCGGTTTGCCACCGGCACAGTACGAAATACTCGGAAGTAAGAAGATTGCTATCAGAACGGTGCAGAAAGCGATAAGTTTCGCGACCGCCGAAGAGTTTAATACTCCCCGTCTCGCACTACCCGCGATATGATTTGTTCCGGCCATTGATGAGGATTGTTTCATAAAGTATCTCTATTGCTTTAATCTAATGTTATCTATTTCGGTAATAATGCTGATTCAATGATAATATATGAAATTAATAAATGCCGCAAGCGATTACGCCTTCACGCGCAATCCTCGTGTGCAGATGATCCTGGCTGAGAGCGAAGGATGGTAGGATGCGGATCTAATGTTCACTAATCCATCGATTCGATTGCTTCCGGAATTGCAAACCACCAAAACCATACTTGAAAAGTGAAATCAATCGCCAGACCAAGCAATAATCCGGTGCTGGCAGCATTTTTTGTTTCGGTTCCGATGATTGTCTGTGCGCTGTCGGCAACAACGGATTCTACACGACCCTCACTCTCAAAAATGATCGCTCGGTCAAAGACACATTCTGAAGCAGCGATCTCTCTCAGTTCTTCTGCCGAAAGAGAATCTCTGTGATTGCCATAAATCTGGTTGACATTTGCCAGGCTCATAGTGGAAATCCATTTTCCGCCTTCGTGAATCACATATAAATATTGAGAATCTGCACTAATGAACTTGCACGAAAACTTCAGGCCGGTATCATCGGCAACGGTAACTTTGTCTGCCATCGAAGGAATATCCATTCGATTGACGCCCGAATCGCGGAGCGCTCGGTCATTATCACCAAGCTTTTCGCAAATAGGGGCCAATCCATAATATCGCCCGGTCAATACAGCGCCGTTTTTTAACTGAATGATAATCCTTTTCCCGGGAGCGATATTTTTTGCATCCTCGACTGAATAGACTTCTCTTTCCTTTTTTGATTTATCAGACCACTTACCCGCCTGGGTGAGAACTATGGTGGCGCAATTCATTTGAAAAGTCGCTAAGAAAGCAAGCGCCCAAGCCAGGGAGAATAGTTTCTTATCCTTCATACCAATAGCTATTATGGCCGCGTGGCATGGTCAAGTGAAATCGACTTATCGATTTGACTTGGCCATGTCAATCCTGTCTATACATGCCTAAGCTCCCTTTCACACAACTGCGCCACCCCACGCTTGAGCATTCCACTGATATTCCTACAACCTCAGCGGCAATTCGCCAATTTCCTTTTCCACTGCTTTGACTATCTCACCACTGCGCACCAGCTCCGCAATCTTGTTGATATCGGGATAGAGAACGCGATCAACTTCGAGGTGAGTTACATACTTGCGAATCAAATCATAAGCAACCGCGGTGCCTTTGCCGGGGCGCAACGGTTTCCGGAAATCAAACGCCTGCGCCGCGCACATCATCTCTATCGCCAACACTGCGCCCACATTTTTGAGGATCTCAGTGCATTTGCGGACCGCAACCGGAGTCATCGCCACATGGTCTTCTTGATCTGCGGAAACCGAAATCGAATCGACCGTCGAAGGATGCGAAAGCACTTTGTTTTCGGACACGAGAGCGGCGGCGGTATATTGCGAAACCATCAAGCCGGAATTCAAACCGCGCCCTTCCACCAGAAAATCAGGCAGACCGGAGAGAACCGGATTGAGAAGCCGATTGGTATGCCGTTCGGAAAGATTGGCAACTTCGCTCATAGCAATGCAGAGGAAATCGGTAACCATCCCTATAACCTGCCCATGGAAATTGCCTCCCGCGATATAATCCTTATCCGCCGGGAAGAAGAGCGGATTGTCAGCGGCAGAATTAATTTCGGTTTCAATCTGCTCCCGCATATAAAACCAGGTGTCCACCGACGGCCCCAAAACCTGGGGAGTGCAGCGCATCGAATATCCATCTTGCACCTTGCTTGATTTCTCGGCGATTATTTCCGAGCCAGCCATCAGGGTCCGTAAATTATGAGCCACCGCATTCTGGCCTTTGAAAGGACGAACCGCATGGTAGCGGGCATCATACGCCTTGAGGACTCCTTTGAGGGCATCGATAGTCATGGCGGCGGCGATAAACGCATTCTTCAAAAGATTGCGGGCATCGATGAGCAGTAGCGACGCTCCCGCGGCGGTCATCTGCGAACCATTGATTAGGCCCAGCCCTTCTTTGTAAGACAAATCAACCGGTTGGATGCCGGCGCGCTTCAGCGCTTCTCCGCCGGGCATCCGTTGGCCCTGATAATAGGCCTCGCCTTCGCCAAGACAGACTTCCGCCAATTGCGCCATCGGAGAAAGGTCTCCGGATGTCCCCACCGAACCCTTTTCGAACACAAATGGAGTCACTTCCTTGTTCAATAACTCCAAAAATATATTCGCCAATTTGAGACGAACGCCAGAGTAACCTTTGGCTAGAGTATTCGCCCGGCACACCATCGCGCCGCGGACGACATCGATCGGCTGGGGATCGCCGGTCCCGGCCGCGTGCGAATAGATGATGCGCCGTTGAAGTTCGGCGCTTTGTTCCGGCGATACGCGGATGCGCGCGAATTCACCGATGCCGGTGGTTACACCGTATATTGCCATACCGGATTCGACCATATCGGTAATGATCGCCCGGCATTTCTCGATATTCTCAATCCCTTTCGGGGAGAATTCGACCTTTTCTTTATTCCGCGCTATATCGCGAAGTTGTTCTATGGTTAGGTTGCTTCCATCAAGTTGAATCATTTATGAGACTCCAATATAATAAAAGATTGCTGTTTTCTTTTCGCCGTAGTTAAAGCTCCCATTATCCTCCCTCATCCCCGACCCTTCTCCCACTGAATGGGAGAAGGGAGTTCAACTTCCCTCTCCCGATTCACGGGAGAGGCCTGCCCGCCTGTGGCGGGGTGCCACGACCCAGTCGTGGCGGGTGAGGGAGAAATCGCGCCGCATCGCGTCCCGACCTGTCGGGATTCTACGGTTAAGTTTGAACCGTCAAGTTGGATCATTATTATAACTCCATCAATTTATGTAAAATATACTGTTCGCGATTCAGCTCTTTCCAACTGTAGTATCGTGGACATCCTGTGCCGGCAGCAGGCCTGGGGGCTGACCGTCCACAGGGTGTTTCTACTCATAAGGACAAAACCAAAACTATGTGGTCGAAGCTACATATATATCAGTGCGGCCAGCTACTTGACAATACATTCCCTCTCCAAGGTCCTGTACCAAATACAATCACAATAATACCTAAAACATTTCGCGTCAATGATGCAGGATACAACGCCACTTTCGATCATAACCCAAACTTTGCCATAGTTCAAATGGCCATTTTTGCTTTGAACTCTTGGCTTCCCTATCAGAGATATGACTTCCTCCCGTGTCATACCCAGCTCGATATTGTCAATAGCGACTCGGGCTTTTTGTTCAATCTCCGTCCTAATATTCTCCAGCTTGGATAGGCTTCCAAGAACCTGAGCCCTTTCGGTTCGGACCTTTTTTTCTGATTCCCAGCTATCCACAGATTCTAATTGATCCTGCAGTCGGCGTATTTTGTCCGCCAATTGATCGTAGTCTCGTTGAAGGGAGATAAATTTTAGCGATAAAGAATCATTATTTCGCACCTCGGCCATTTTCGACTGCAAGTCTGAAAGATTAATGTCTGACTTGACTTTGATATATATGGCCATATTGGGACCGCTAAATTTAACTTCCTCATTTACGATTTCAGACTTTACCAATCCCCCTGTGTATGCGATTAATTCATCTTTAGTCAATTGATGATTCTCAATTTCAATTCTGCTCATTAGATATGTTCCTGCATTTTCCAAGCATCTCCTTTGTGCTTCCAGAAGACATATTCTTCTTGCATCCTTCTTCGTATCATTATCCCCCATGGCATACTCATATTCGCCATATATCACCGTTGATTCAGATAATGATGATTTGAAAGGAATCAAGACGCTGATCAAAAACATCGATAGAACCATGCACCGATTCATTGTTTGTTACTCCCAAAATATTTTCTGTATTCTCGGGTCGCCGAACCCGATAGCGATTTCCTTTCCCGGTCAGGTGCGGCGACCTGACGGCACGACCAAACATTTTCTAACACACCCCGTCCGCCTCGACCCCGACTTCGTCGGGGAGGCGGCCACCCCTCTGGAGAGGGGATTTTCCCCACCCCGCCAATGTCGGGGGCCCCGATTTCATCGGGATCTTCGACAAGCCCGCCGACCTACAACACCACCGCCTTCTCCCCGGTCAATATCTCCATAATTTTCGCCAACACCTTATCCGTTTTCTCGATGCCGACATTGATATGATAAACCGGCACGGTTTCGAATAATCTGAGGTAAAATCTGCGCTGAAGTTCGAGGCGTTCGGAGGTACGCACCAAAATGTGTTGGTTCAGAAATGGATCGGCGTTGTAGCCGCGGGCGTTGGCGGCATCTTCGAGGGCGCGAAGCGCCTGCTCAGAATCCAATCTCTGTTCGAACGGACTGCCGCTGTCTTTTCTCAACAAGACGATTTTTCGCAAGTTAGTTCGTTTGGTATGTTTCCGGGGTCCATCTATCCAATATGGATCCAGCATCGCATAAGACCGAGTCGAGCCCGAAAAATTATACCCATATCCCATATCGATATCGCAGGTGCCGCCCATACGGCATGCCTCGCAACTGCATTCATCTTTCGTGGTAACCACATTTTCGCACTTGCTCCGCTCGAATAGCGGGATGAAATCAGGATATAATTTCACAAAATCGGTTCGGAAATAAATCTTCCGTTCCGGTGTTTCTGCGGTTGGAATTCCACCGGCGAAACGGACAAAAACCACATCGGTCGTCACCAATTTTATGCCAGCCGAACGCAGGAAGCCCGCCAACAATTCAGATTTCCCGGTTCCTTCCGGCGCCATAATCAGCACGCCGTGGCCATCGTAATCAAAGCAGAATCCTCTGACCGAATAGGTGTCGTAAAGCCGTTCGCACAAGTCATTGACAATCCCCATCGCCAGCGACCTCACCTGCCCATAGAGGGCGGATTTGAATAAGAATGCGGTGCGGGTTTCGGAATTATAATACGCTCTGGCTTCACGCCCGGGTATCCATCCCACAGCATAGATTATGCCATGCGGTTCCAAGCTCGCCTCGATCTGTGCCGGATAGAAATTCTCGATGAAATAATCATATAGATGCTGATGGTTGGTGCGAAGTTGGATTATTACGCCATTGATATTGGCGTTCCATTCGTAGTAGTTATCATATTTGAGATATTGTTCGCATTCAGCCACCAACGCCTGCCGCATTTCGACCGAGACATTCCGTTCGGTTTCTACAAAATCCTTGCGCACGGTTTTCCAATTATTGAGCGCAACCGCCTTCGCTTTCCTGCTGGGTTGCAGTTTATTGGTGACATCAATGATTCGCTCCATCGCCTTTTGGATATTTTCCATCGATGTGGCATAAGAAAGACGAATGAAATGATCATCTCCGAAAGCTTCTCCCGGCACCACCGCCACATGCGCCTGCTTCAGAAGATAATATGCCAGTCCGTATGAATTGCGGATCTCAGTTCCCTGAAATTCCTTATGGTAATGAGCCGAGAAATTCGGGAATAGATAAAATGCGCCCTGCGGTTTGGTGCACGAAACGCCGTGGATACTGCGCAATTTGTAAAGCATATAATCCCGCCGCCTCTGAAATTCAGCATTCATCCGATATATCTCGGACTGCGGCCCATTGAGCGCCTCCTCCGCGGCTTTTTGCGAAATGGAACAGGCATTGGAAGTGCTATGCGATTGCACCTTGTCCATTGCGGCAATCATATCAGCCGGTCCTGCCGCATATCCCAAACGCCAACCGGTCATTGAATAGGCTTTGCTGACCCCATTGATAGTAATGGTCTTATCGTAG
>PFXJ01000113.1 GCA_002791595.1 candidate division Zixibacteria bacterium CG_4_9_14_3_um_filter_46_8 | reverse complement strand
GAACACCTCGGGAAGCTCAATAAATCCGAACCTCGCGTTCCCGAACCGGATGATTATAATCAGACTTTGCTGAAACTAATGTCCTCGCTTAATATCTGTTCGCGTCGTTGGGTTTACGAGCAGTATGACCATCAGGTTCGGACCAACACCGTGCACGGTCCCGGAGGCGATGCCGCCGTCTTGAGACTCCGCAAAACCAATAGGGCCATAGCGCTCTCCACCGATTGCAACAGCCGCTATTGCTATCTGAATCCTTATATAGGGACGCAGATGGCAGTCGCCGAGGCCGCTCGAAATGTGGTTTGCGCCGGCGCGCTTCCTATGGCAATTACCAATTGCCTAAATTTCGGTAATCCGTATAATCCTGAAGTTTTCTGGTATTTTGCCGAATGCATTCGGGGAATGAAAAAGGCCTGCAATATACTTAATACACCTGTTACTGGCGGAAACGTCAGTTTCTACAACGAAAGCCCCGAATCCGCCGTTTATCCCACTCCCGTGATAGGCATGCTGGGATTGATTGAGGACCTCTCCCACATTACTGTCTCACATTTCATGGACAACGGCGATATCATCCTATTGGTTGGCGAGATTTGTGAGCAAATTGGCGGGAGCGAGTATTTGAAAACAATCCACAATTCAATTCGTGGCCCCCTTCCCAATTTTGATATGAAATTCGAGAGAATTCTCCAAAAATTTATTCTCAATTCAATCCGGGATGGACTGATAAAATCAGCGCATGACGTTTCCGATGGCGGCCTCGCTGTAACCTTAGCCGAATCCTGTATCTTCCGCCCAGCCGGTCCTATTGGGTGCGAAATCGACTTCATCGATCGGCATCGGTTGGACAGGATACTTTTTTCAGAAGCGGCGTCACGAGTTATCATTAGCTGCAATGAGGAAAATCTCGAGGATATCGAGCGAGGGGCATTCAAATGCGGAGTACCGGTTCAATTTGTCGGCACCGTGGGTGGAAATAATTTGATCATCAACGACAAGATCTCCATTCACGCTGACCGCCTTCGAGAGGCCCATGAAAAGGCCATCCCTGGTAAGTTGTCCATCCTCCGATAATGCCGTGACTATTCTGAAGCTCAGCAAATGCTATTCATCAAAGGAATCATCCGAATACCTCTGGAACAATTCCGGATGTCAATTGGTATCTTGCATTGAAAGATTTCATTGGTCTCCTGGGAATCTGAATATGGCTGATAGTCTCGATAGAAAATTGGAAAATATCTTCCTTAGCTTGCAGGGAATGCAATCGGTGGTCGTAGCCTTCTCTGGAGGTGTTGACAGCACTTTCCTGCTCTGGGTTGCTTTGCAGGCGCTCGGGAAGGAGAAAGTGCTTGCCGCCACCGGCATCTCGGCGAGCTTGATGCCCCGCGAGCGGGAAGAAGCCCGGCAACTTGCCCAGATTCTGGGTGCAAATTGGGAAGAGATCAACACCGATGAAATGGCTGTCGAGGGTTATCGCCAAAACTCACCAGATCGATGTATGTTCTGCAAAGGCGAACTCTACCAAAAACTCAATGAGCTGGCTGTACGGCGCGGATTCGCTAATGTTATCGATGGCACCAATGCGGAGGAAGCAGATGGTCATCGCCCGGGGCTGAAGGCTCTGGCCAAATCCGGAATTCCCAGCCCTCTCAAAGATGCCGGGATGACCAAAAGCGAGATTCGCGAGCTTTCCAAGCGCGCCGGCCTGCCCACCTGGAACAAGCCAGCCATAGCCTGCCTGGCATCGCGGATTCCCTACGGCAGCGAAGTAACCGAAGAGAAGCTGAAGCGCATTGGCGCCGCGGAGGAATTCTTGCTTCAGATCGGATTCCGTCAGCTTCGAGTGAGAGACCATTTCCCGGTGGCAAGGATCGAAATCGAGCCCGATGATATGTCAATCATTTTTACGGGCAATAATCGAATCAAAATTGATGCCCATCTCAAAGGGCTTGGTTATAAGTTTGTCACACTCGATTTGGCCGGTTTCAAATCAGGAAGTATGAATATCTTGATTGATAAAGGGAAGGCTTGAAAAAGGCATTGATATTCGATCCCATCAGCGGCGCCGCCGGCGATATGATCCTGGGGGCATTATTCGATCTTGGCGTTCCCGTAGATTATGTCGATAGAAATATCCGTTCCACGGACTTGAGTGAATTCGGGATTAATTTCAATAGATTTACTGACCACACTGGCCTTACCTCCGGCAAATGCGACATCCCTATAAGGGAAACTCATCATCACCGCAGACTCTCAGACATTGAGAAAATAATTATGCGGGGTGATTTTTCAGAGGATGTCAAGAATAACGCGGTTAGAACATTTCGTCGATTGGCGGAGGCAGAAGCCAAAGTACATAATGTATCCATCGATGAAGTCCATTTTCATGAAGTGGGCGCCGTCGATGCCATCGTTGATATCCTTGGATCGATGATCGCCATCGATTATCTCAAGCCCGAAAAGATATATTGCGGCCCATTCAAATTGGGAAGGGGCACAATTAATTGCGCGCATGGAGAAATCCCCAATCCCGCGCCCGCCACAGTGGAGCTTATTCGAGGATTTCCCGCCATAAGTCTTCCGATTGACGCCGAATTGACCACTCCTACCGGCGCCGCTATTCTTACTACCATCTGTGAAGGCGAATTTAGTGAAATCCCCTTCATTATAAAAGCAATAGGTTATGGCGCAGGCAGAACTAAACTTGAGCGTCGCCCGAATGTGATTAGAGCATTGGCTGTTGATATCCGCAATGACGCGCCCAATCAAGACGTGGAGATTATCGAGACCGATATCGATGATGAAAGCCCCGAATTAGTCGCCTCACTGACTGAGAGACTTCGAGCAGACAGCAATGTTCGCGATGTAACCGTCCAGCACATAATAATGAAAAAAGGCCGTCCGGGATTTCGTCTTACAGCCATTGCCGACAAGGACAAAGCATCAGGAATCGCGGATATTCTCTTCCGTCATTCCAGCACCATCGGGGTACGGATCCACTCCGCCCGAAGGATAATTCTTCCCCGCTCCGAGGTGACCGTGAAAACGAAGTGGGGAGATATCCAGGCCAAGCGCGTCGAACGTCCCGACAGAATAGAGATTGTGCCGGAATATGAAGAATGCCGCAAAGTTGCCCTAGACAACAATATTTCCATACGCGAAGTAATGAACGAGGTGATTCGTAATGCCTGATGACATCCCCCATAGCCACACCGATTTCGACCGCGAGCGACGTTGCGGCTTTTCGGAGGTCGTTTACTGCCCCGGTAAAAGCGATCAGCAGTTGGTTGACATAATGAAAGGGCTTATAGAAAATCACGATAATGTTATCGCCTCCCGCATTACGCCAGAGCAATTCACAGCTATAAAATCGCTTCATCACAATTTGATACACAACCCAACCGCCAGGATGGCATATCTTCATCGGAACAAGTCCATAAAAGGAATCGGCACGGTTCTGGTCATCAGCGCAGGCACATCGGATACGCCCATAGCGGAGGAAGCCGCCTTGACCGCGGAAATCATGGGAAATGATGTGCGTCGAATCTATGATGTTGGAGTCGCTGGACTGCATCGGCTGATGAATTATACTGACACCCTTCAGCAGGCGAACGTAATAATCGCGGTGGCCGGTATGGAAGGTGCGCTTCCTTCGATAGTAGCCGGATTAATCGATCGGCCGATTATCGCCGTGCCCACTTCGGTCGGTTATGGAACCTCATTCAATGGGCTGGCGGCTCTGCTGGGAATGCTTAATGCCTGCGCCTCCGGTGTGACGGTAGTCAATATAGATAATGGTTTCGGTGCGGCTTATGCCGCCACCAGGATAAATCGCCGCAACAAAAGTTTTATGGGATCAGAGGAGATTAAAGGAAAAAGAGCGTAGCAATCATTGTGGGCCCGAGTATCATCATCGCTTCTCCTGCCTTTGGCATCTTATTCTACAATAGCCGGGTGACCGATGACACTATTTAGGTTGTTGGCGCCGCCGGCAAGCGCACCCAAGGAATCACCTCCAAACTAAATTGCCAATCAATATCCGGCCATCTCACCGATTACTCAGCCAATCCTTTTCTTTTTAGGCGATTTATAATATCAAAGGCGATTTCCTCTATTGCCCTCTTGGTAACATCCATCGTCTCACATCCAAGTTCATCATAAAACTCGCGGCAAAATCGTAGTTCCTGCCGAATCTCGCTGATATCAAAATATGATTCCAGATAAGCCTTCTTAGGGTCATCTCCACTAAGAATTCTGGCCCTCTCCTCCCTTATGCGAACCAATACTTCCGGTTGCATGAGCACACCAAATATGATATCGCGGCTGATGGCGGCCAGCTTAGCTCTAATCTGAACTTTTGAATGGGGATTCGGGATTATGGGAATATTGGCCGCCTTGAGCCCGAAATTGCAAGCCAGATATACACTGATGGGAGTCTTGCAGGTCCTGGACAATCCCAAAAGAATTACATCTGCTTCATTTATAAATTTCCCCATCCCGTCATCGTGCTCCACGGTAAACCCGATCGCATCTACTTTTTTATAATATCTGTCATCCACAATCTGCAATATCCCGGGTTTATAATCAGGGTGCACGCCCAAGAATTTGGACATTGTGTTCAACATCGGTTCCAGAACATTGAGATGAAGGATTCTCCTATCATCAAGCGCCTTACGAATATATTTCATAAGGTCATCGGAAATGATCGAGACTATAACCAGATAGTCATCATCTATTTTTTTTAGCACATTATCAAACTGCCCTTTGTTCCTCACTTCCTTATATATTTCAATCAACGAGTAACTGACTTGCTGGCCGCGGTACTGATAAATCACAGAATCCATCAATCTCTTGGCCGTTTTGCCGGTGCCATCAGAAATAATAACAATCTTCTTAGACTCATTCATCTTCTTGACCTAATACTCAATTTCATATCTGACAATAATCCTATCATCAAATTTATCGGAAATTCATACAGATGCAATAATAATCCAAGAACTGACCCAGGGTCGCCACGTCTTGAAAGCTCCGGAGAAAATATCAATCCAGGATTCACGACCGGTTATGACAAATTTGTTGGGCCCTTTTACATTTGACTAATTTCATTTTATTATCTAAATTAGACCGGAAAGTATTTCCGGAGATTCAATTGATTTCAGAGAAATTGGCGGATGCATTAAGAAATTCCAAGAGGGTAGTGGCTCTGACCGGCGCCGGAGTCTCGGCAGAATCGGGCGTCCCCACATTTCGAGGAGACAGCGGCCTATGGAAGAAATTCCGTCCGGAGGAATTAGCCAACTTCGATGCTTTTATACGAAACCCGCAATTGGTTTGGGAATGGTATCAATACCGTCGTTCGCTTATCTATGAAATCGAGCCTAACCCCGGACATTATGCACTGGCCAATATGGAAAAAAGATACAATGAATTCCATTTGATTACCCAGAATGTTGATGGGCTTCATCATGTCGCCGGCTCCACAAATATAATTGAGCTCCACGGGAATATTCGCCGCAATAAGTGCGCTTCCTGTGAAAAAATCTATGATAAGGAAATTTCTTTCCAGCAGAAGGATGTCCAAAAATGCGAATGCGGCGGGTTAATCCGCCCGGATGTGGTCTGGTTCGGTGAAGTTTTGCCCGCGGATGCATTGCAAAGAGCTTTCAGTGCCGCCGAAAATTGCGAACTTTTCTTCAGCATTGGAACCTCGGCGATTGTGCAGCCGGCAGCCCAGCTACCATTTGCCGCCAAGGAAGCAGGCGCCTATGTTGTCGAAATCAACCCTGAAAAAACTGCAATTACAAGCTATCTCGATGAGCACCTGGAAGGACCATCAGGCGAAATACTTCCTAAACTGCTGAAAATATTGGATTGAATGAATTCCCTGGTAAAACATAATCATTCCGCGGACATAATCGACAAGGCCAATTCACTGTTGTCACCCTGCAGGGTCTGCCCAAGAATGTGCGGAGTCGATAGACTAAGCGATGAAACCTATGGCGAATGTCGCACCGGCCTCTATCCTCTCATTGCCTCGGCAAATCTGCATTTCGGCGAGGAACCCCCTATCTCAGGCTTCAATGGCTCCGGAACCATATTTTTCGCCAGTTGCAATCTCTCCTGCAGATACTGCCAGAACTATCCTATTTCACAATACAGTGAAGGGCGAAAAGCTACTCCAGAGGATTTGGCGCATCTAATGATGAAACTCCAGAAGCGGGGCGCTCACAATATCAATTTTGTAACCCCCACTCACGTGGTTCCCCAGATTATCAAGGCATATTTCCTGGCCAGAGAAAATGGCTTCCATCTCCCCTTAGTCTATAATAGTTCTGGATATGATAGCGTGGAAACACTTAAACTCCTCGAGGGTATAATTGATATGTATATGCCCGATATGCGGTATAATGACCCCCAGATTGCTCTGAAGTTGTCAAGAGTTTCCAACTATCCACAGGTGAATCGGGCCGCCATACATGAAATGCACCGCCAGGTCGGCAGTCTGCAGGTTGATGATGATGGCATTGGAACGCGTGGCCTATTAATACGGCATCTAATACTGCCCAATGAACACGCGGGTTCGGAAGGGATTTTCAAATTCATCGCCGAAGAGATTTCCAAAGACACCTATGTCTCCCTAATGTCTCAATATTTTCCCGCCTATAAGGCCGTCGATGATCCGGAATTGAATCGTAAGATAACCAAAAAAGAATTCCACCGAGCTGTCGATGCTTTTTATGGTGCCGGACTTTCAAAAGGATTCATACAACCCGAACCTGAATAATTTATGAAACCTTTTCCCAAAACGCTGATCACAGGTAGAAGATATAAAATGACCTTAGCCAGATCCAGGGTGATAATCATCTCCACCGTGATATTGACGATTCTGTCATTCTCCAACTGTGTTTATTACAACACCTTTTACCTTGCCAAGAAAAAATATAACGAAGCCTACAGGTCACAGCAAAAAAATGCCGATGGCAAAGCCAATGAGACTAATAAGAAAACATACGAGGAAGCTATCAAGAAGGCTTCGAAAGTGCTTACATTCCATCCCGACAGCAAGTATGTCGATGACGCTCTTTATCTCATTGGTAAAGCCTATTATAATTCCGAAGAATGGCGTAAATCCTCCAGGAAATTTAAGGAGCTAATTGTGAATTTCCCCGAAAGCGGATATACCGGGGAGTCCACTTACCTGATGGGAATGTGTAATTTCCGCCTTGAAGACCACAAAACCGCCGACGAGGCTTTTAGGGAGCTCATTTCTAACCCCGAAAATTCTGATTTCAAAGATGATGGCGCCTTTATGCTGGGGGAAATTCGATTTGCCGAAGAAGAATACAACGATGCTATCGAATATTATCGCGATATGCTCACTCAATACCCCAAGAGCGATCTGAAAGGCAAAGCCCTGGCTAAAATCGGGGACTGCTATTTCAAACAAGGACAATATTCGGAAGCCAAGCAGCAATATGATTTGGCGATCAAGAAAGGTCCCGACGGCGATGTGAGGTATCATATTCTTTTCTCTTCTGCGGAATGTTTCTACTACCTTGGCGAATACAAATCGGGATTGAAGATGTTTGAAGATGTAAAAAGCGACCGCAAATATTTCAAGAAACTTGCAGAGATCAAATTGAAAGTGGCCGAAGGTCAGATCCATCTCAACCAGAATGATAAAGCGCTGGAAATCTTCAAAGAAATCACCGTGGAAAATCCCCGCACGCTTGAATCGGCCCAAGCCTACTACGAGATCGGACAGATTCACGAGCACAAGGGCGAACTGCTTTTGGCGAAGGAAGCCTACCTTAAAGGTAAAGACGAAAACCGTGAAAGCCAGTTTGCAAAATTATCTCTTGCCAAGTCCTCCGAAATTGCCAAGCTGGAATCATATCGCGCCGCTCTTTCAAGCGATTCCACCGGTCAAAATGTGGTAAAAACCCAGCTTCTCTTGGCGGAAGCTATGCTGATGGAGTTCTCCCAACCAGACTCCGCTATCAATGAGTACATGAGAATCCTTTCTGACTATCCGGAGAGTTTCGAGGCGGCCCAGGTTTACTATGCCCTTGGCTATATCTATCGCAATATCGAAGCGGATACTGCGCTTGCCGATAGTTTCTATATCGAACTCGCCGGACGCTATCCGGACTCCCCGTACGGATTGAAAGCCGCAGAAATATTAGGGATAATCGACTCATTTCCCGACTCTCTCAATACCGAAAAAATGTTCGCCCGTGCCGAAAATCTATTGTTTGATAACAATAATCCCGACTCGGCGATATTGGTTTATCAAGAACTCGAAGCCGACCACCCCAATACCGACTATTCGGCCCGTGCCGCTTATGCCATTTCCTACATCTTGGACCATTATATTGCGCCATCAGATTCGTCGGCAATCTTCTCCTATCAAGACCTGATTAAGAAATATCCCGAGACTGCATACGCCAATGCCGCCAAACTGAGATTAGGCTTGACCTCCAGAGAGCAATCTCGACAGAAATTAGGAGAAATCGTCCAGCAGGATACCTCCGCTGTATTTGATCCGGCCGATAGCACTTCTTATGAAAGAGCGGGATTTGTGATGGCAAATACTCCAAATAATATGCCAGAATTGATCTGGCCGCCGGCGCTGGTCAACGAGGAGCTAAAAGGCACTGTGTATATTAAGTTTCACCTGGACATTTTTGGAACTGTCTCTGCCGTCGAATTGAAGACTACCTCTGGTAACGTGGATTTGGACAACGCCATCAAGGATATGATGCTCAGATCCTCTTATGATCCTCAGAGGATGAAATTTGAAGAATTGAATAAAGATTATGTTTACAAATATAATTTTATGTCGCCGGCGGAAGCGAAAAAGCACAGCGGCGGCGGTTTGGGAGGCCCCTAAGCCTAAATGCCGGCGGTTTACCAGTTGCCCATCGTCTCCAATATCGAAGTAAGGGGTGGCGCGTATCTTCTGACTTTGGAAGCTCCGGAAATTGCGCACAGCTGTGCCCCTGGTAATTTTATACAAATCAAAATTAATTTCCCCGGTAATGGCTTGTGGCGAAGGCCATTCTCAATCCTTGATACTGACCGCAACAATATTCGCGTCCTCTACAAAACATTAGGGCGCGGAACTGCCGCGCTGGCGGAATTCAAGGCGGGGGGAGTTCTCAATATTATCGGGCCATTGGGAAATTGCTTTTCAAACCCTGATAATGATACAACCGTCCTGCTGATTGGCGGGGGAATTGGTATCCCGCCACTTTACTACCTGACAAAAAGGTTGACTGAATCCGGATTCCCAAGGCAATCCATTCATTTCTTCAATGGGGCATCCGATTACGATTCACTTACTTATCTTGAAGAAACATCGGAATTGGGAATCAATGTTTATGCCGTAACCGAAGATGGTTCAATGGGCATCAAGGGTGTAGTAACCGATGGAGCAAGGCAATTCCTATCTGGAGTTGACAATTCTATCGATCCTCCCAAAAAACGAATTTTTGCATGCGGACCGGCCCAAATGTTAAAAGCGGTTTCTAAACTCGCCGCGCAGTTTAATGTAAAAGGCGAAATCGCGATGGAAGCCCTTATGCCTTGTGGCTTTGGTATTTGCATGGGTTGTGTCATAAAAGTTGCCGATCCTTGCTCCAGCTGTCATTATTCCTTCAAAAGAGTATGCCAGGATGGACCGATATTTAATGCTTCTGATATAATATGGGATTAGGAGCGAATACGATTCTAAATGACTGACTTGTCGATTCAAATAGCTGGCCATAAATATGCCAATCCAGTCTGGCTGGCATCAGGAACTTGCGCCTATGGAAGAGAATTAGCTGATTATTTCCCTTTAAGTTCTTTGGGAGCTATTGTCACCAAGACTATCACCCTAGAGCCCCGCCTAGGGCACCCTTCACCAAGAGTATTTGAAACCCCATCGGGGATGCTCAATGCCATCGGTTTGCAAAATGACGGAATTAGGGATTTCATCTCGAACAAAATCAAGTTTTTGGGGCAACATAGAGCCGATTTAATCGTCAATATAGCCGGAAAATCAATTTCTGAATATTGTCAACTCTGTGAACAATTGACCGGCATCTCCGATATTATCTCAGCTATCGAACTCAATATGTCTTGCCCCAATGTTTCGAATGGGTTGGAATTCTCCAAAAATGCCGAATTGGCAGAGCAACTTGTTAAAATGGCCAGGAAATCAACTCATCTCCCGCTAATCGCCAAGCTCTCGCCAAACGTTTCGAACATTGTTGAGATTGCCCAAGCGGTTGAGCAAGGCGGCGCTGATGCGATCTCAATGATCAATACCCTTGTTGGAATGGCGGTTGATATCGAGACCTTCAAACCGAGACTGTCGAATGTTACGGGTGGACTTTCAGGTCCGGCAATTAAACCAGTTGCCTTGGCTATGGTTTACCGAACGTATCAACAAATAAAGATCCCAATTATTGGAATTGGCGGCATTATGAATTACAAGGACGCCATTGAATTTATGCTGTGCGGGGCCCAAGCTGTCCAAGTGGGAACTGCTAATTTTGTTAATCCGATGGCATCCATTGAGATTCTGAATGGTATGCAAAATTGGCTCCAAGAAAAGGGCTACGATTCACCTTCCGAAATCGTGGGCAAAGTTGAAGCATGATGAACTTCCTCCACAAGCTTCAAAATGCGAAAAAGACAAATAATTCCTATGTTTGCGTGGGGCTTGATTCCGAATTTGAAAAATTGCCGGAATCAGTGAAATCTTACCCCGATCCCCAGGCGCTTTTCAATAATCTTATCATTGAAGCCACCAAAGATAATGTTTGTGCTTACAAAATCAACTCTGCTTTCTACGAATGCCGCGGCGCTGATGGCTGGAAAAGCCTTGAGAATACGGTCAAAGGCATCCCCGAAAACATACCGATTATCGTCGATGGCAAGCGGGCTGATATCGGCAATACATCCCGGAAATATGCCCAGGCGGTTTATGACTTATTGGGGGCCGATGCGGTTACAGTCAATCCCTATCTCGGATTAGATGGGATTGAGCCATTTCTCAATTATGAAGGAAAATGCGCATTCGTGCTATGTCACACCTCAAATAAATCTTCTGAGGATTTTCAGAGGGTTTCGCTGGCGGGCGGGGAAAACCAGCTACGCAGGGACAAGAATGCAATAACCCGACTCTTTGAATTGGTGGCGCACAAGGCTTCTGAATGGAATAAAATTGGGAGTTGTGGATTAGTTATTGGCGCAAATGTCCCTGAAGATTTCACACGCATTATTGATATCGCTCCCGGTTTGCCGATTTTGGTTCCCGGTATCGGCGCCCAGGGCGGAGATATCAGAGCGGTTGTGGAACGACTGCGTGGAACCGATTTTACGATCAACTCCTCCCGCGGGATCATTTTCGCCCCTGGTTATGATGATTTCGCCGAAGGCGCCCACCGACAAACTATTGCATTGAAGGATATTATTAATGATATCCTGGCGAACCGATAGCCGCTTTTTGGATACATAGCGAAAAAGCCTCATCCCGCAAAGTGTGGAAATCCATATTTATCAAAGAAATAGATTCCCGCTTCCGCGGGAATGATATGTGAAAGAAGTCAAGAAATCACTTTTCCAACGTGCCATTAATGCCACCTTCACGAAAACTTTAGACTTGGAGTTAATCTCTCCCACTTGAATCTGAACTGACACTAATCACATTTTGGCCGGCATCGTAGAGGATTAACACAGACGGTTTCGGAGGGGAAAGCTTGACCGCAGTATCGAATGCAGTCTGCAGATCCGCTTTGGGAGTCAAAAATACGCTCTTTATCAAATAAGGCTCGACATCCGCAACCACAAATATTTTGGAGTGTTCCATAAATCTTGCCGGACGGTAGAGCTTATGGAATCCAAACATGGAAGCATCCTGAGAGTTTTGTAAAACCTCCTGAGGAGAGCCGTATCTGGAAGAAAGCTTCATCCAGTCATCAGGGCCAACGCCATCACGGCACTTGGAAACCAGGATGCAGATGCCGCCGGATTTGACCGCAAATTTGGAATTCTCGAATCCTTTCTGCACCTGGTAAAGGTCAATATCCAATGGATATTCCAATGCGGCGATGACAATATCAAATTGCCTGTCGATTTGCTTGACATATATTTGCCTCGCCAGCTTCGTTGCTTCATCGAATGATCCCCGGATATCTCCCATAAATAAGCCGGCCGCAGACCGATCCGGATTATGAACTGTCTGAATTGAAAAGATGCTTTTCCCCGTCAACAGGTCAATAGCGGCATCCATATCGCGATGGAGCGGATTATCCAACTCCAGCGGCTGGACATCACTGTCGATGGCTTTGACATGATTAAGGATAATTGATGTTTTCAGCGCCACGCCCGGAAAAATCCCTTTGCGCCCGCCGGTGAAGCCGGAGAAAAAATGAGGCTCAACTGATCCAATTACCAGGATGGAATCGTAATCGTCAATGGCCTTGTCGAGGAAGATATCAATTCCGGACGGTATCGTCCCGGCCAAGTAATGAGCGTTTTCATCAAGGCAATCGTGAGTCCGGGTATGACGATGGCACCATTGATATGCAGGCCCAAGTAATGATTCCAATTCGAATTCAGTCGGAGGCCTATGAGTGCCGGTAGCGATAAGGACCTCAAACCTGGCAACCCTTTCGACATAATCCTTCAGGCTCTGAAGTATCTCGCCAGAGGGGGTAAATCGGGTATGGTCATTAATGATCACCAGCAGGTCGCGCGCTCCTTTCAAGAATCTGCCCAATTCCTCGCTCAAAGTCAGATTCGCGATATCAATATGACTTACTGATTGATGTGAATCCTTTCCAGCTTCCTCAACATACAAGTGGCTGGGAATCTCTACAATCTGATATTTTTTTCCGTAGGGGATTTGGTATCTCTGAGTCATGTAAATAAATATGCCCCAAAGCGGGGCAATATATGTTCCGTGTTTTTAAGTGAAATCATTTTGATGCGAATAGCAATAAGAAACGGTCTATAGATAATATCCCATAGGTTTTATTCCTCCCTCGGGAAAAAGAACTTAACTTCTCGCGCCGCATTTTCCGTGCTGTCGGAGGCATGCACAGAATTCTTGGTCAAGCTCACCGCCATATCATAACGGATAGTGCCCGGATGAGCTTCAGCAGGATTGGTTTTTCCAATCAGTTCACGAATCCCGGCAACCGCATGCTCGCCCTCGACAATCATCGGGACTATGGGGCCGGAGGACATATAATTGCACAACTCGTCATAGAACGGTTTGCCTCGATGCACTGCATAGAAATCTTCGGCAACAGACTTAGCCATCCTGAGATGACGAATATTAGCTATTTTGAAACGAGCGGCCTCGATTCGCCTGATTATTTCGCCAATTAGGTTTCTTTGAACGGCGTCGGGCTTTATGATTAGCAGGGTTTTTTCCAAATTCACTCCCTTAGTATTACATTATCAATTTCAATTAATAAACAATGATCGTAGAAGATAATCAAGCACAAATTGAGGGAGGGTGAAAATTGGGTTGAATCGTAGGTCGGGTTCGGAGGCCCGATTCTAAATCGGGACGAGAAACCCGACAATTCTTTGGTGACGTCCCGATAGAATGGGGATCGGGCGCGGCGGGATTGTATCAGATGATAGCTTTCCATATATGAGACCCCGGGCTTTATCAGCCTTAGGCTGGTTTAGCCCGTGGGAGCCTCACTCATGAAATAACAGAAGGTTTCAACCTTCAATTTCTCAAGGATTTACTGGATGGGTTAAAACCCATCGTTATTCAGGTTAGTGATGCTCCCCGCCCCGATAAAATCGGGGCGGGGTCCTCAATCTAATACCAGAGGAACGTCAAGCCCCAAGTTGGCTTAACCTACGGCTCTGATTCCTCTAAGTCCGAGTTGTCAACCACATCGTCGTTGACCTTATATCCGAGCTCTCGCAGTCTTTTCTTGAGTTCAACACGCTCGGCGAGAATTGCCTTTGTTCTCTCCTCGGACTGAGGCTCCATTCGGGCTTTTTGTGCTTCTTTCTGGAACACGATTTCGGCAAGGTCCCTCAGCCGTTTGGTTTCGGCCTCAGCTTCCCGCAAGTTATCGTCTATCGGTAAGGGTGCCGTCACGCCTAGACCCTGAAGATATTGCAAGTACGGTTTAT
>PFXJ01000055.1 GCA_002791595.1 candidate division Zixibacteria bacterium CG_4_9_14_3_um_filter_46_8 | reverse complement strand
GGCAGAGGATTTTTACTCCTTTGCCACCCGCCTGTTCGATTAAGGGAAGATGCTTTTCAATGCAAATATCTTTGATTCTGTTGATGGGTGTATCGACATCCCAAGCCGGCGTATGGCACTGGATCAAACCGCACAAAACTTTTCGGGGCATATTGACTCCTGTTTCTTTTTCTATTTGAGCAATGGGTTGAAACCCATCATTATTCTTGTTCGTGAACATCCCCGCTATTTGCCGGAGAGTTCCCTTATCCTTTTACGCACACCTTCAAGATGCAAGTTACCCGGCCCGGCAAGTTTAATGAATTGGCCGTATGCTTGGATTGCCTCCCCCACCCTCCCTGTAAGCTCACACGATACTGCCTTATGGTAAAATGCATTAGCATCCTTCGAGTTTATCGTCAACGCCCTATCGTAATCGGAAATAGCCCGGTCATATTCGCTTATGTCAGCATAGGCAATCCCCCGATTGAAAAAGGCTTCAGCGTCACTCGGGTTTATCTCCGACTCCGGGTTGTAAGGTAAAGGGATCACATTCGATTGAGGCTGCCGGTCTCCAGTCTCAACACCGGCCAGCTTGCTGGCGACTACTCTCATCCCGGTTTTCAAAAGCTCACCGATGTTCCCCTCGTGGTCATAGGTAGCTGTCTTGATTATCTCTCCGGTTTCCACATTAACCATTCGTGACGATACCGAGTAAATGATGCCAACCCTGCTTACGCTTCCGGCGACCATTTGGCCGGCGCCAATGATCTGTCAGGCGGCCACGATGCATTTATCCTCAACGCAACCAGTCATACTGAATCCTTGCTCAGCCAACAAAGCGTTCATCATCTCTCTTTCCACGACCTTCCACTTCCCGGTTTCGACCAGCTCTATCCGCAACCTATCGGTCAGGGCCGCGGCTTCGTCTTTGGTTACTCCTCTGCCGGTGAAGTCCATAACCGCGATGGTGGGCTGGGCGCTCGCAGTCGCCCAAATAACAAATGTAATAACGATGATAAGAATAATAAATGCCGACAACTTTATATTCATAGTGTCATCCCGTTTTATTTGCATTAAATGGAAATATGCGGCTTGAATATCAGATTGTCAATAGGTCTTTGTGTGTGGGACAGCGAAAGCAGATACTGGGCGTTATAACACACCCCTTTATCCCCTCTCAAGAGGGGAATTTATTTTAGTCCCCTCTCAAGAGGGGAATTTATTTTAGTCCCCTCTCAAGAGGGGAATTTATTTTAGTCCCCTCTCGAGAGGGGTGGCCGAAGGCCGGGGTGTGTTTCCCTCTTCATCGGGTATCCCTATCTAACGGGACGGGGTGTGTTCTTGTCGGGGTCAAGACCCCGACTTACCCGATTTAGCGAACCCAATTAAAACCATCGCTCAATTACAATTCTCTTATCTGTATAAAACTCTACGCCATCGCGGCCGTAAGCTTTCAAATCTCCATAAAATGAATTCTTGGCGCCGCCGAAAGTGAAAAATGCCATCGGAGCGGCCACGCCGATGTTAATTCCCAACATCGATATGCCAGCTTCATATCTGAATTTTCTCGCCGCCGGACCGGATTGAGTGAATATCGAGCAGGTATTGCCGTATTGGCAATTATGGATTATCGACAAAGCTTCATCCAAGTCATTCACCCGCATTATCCCCAGCACCGGCCCGAAAATCTCCTCTTTGGCGATGGTCATATTAGCCGTAACATCATCGAAAACGGTTGGACCCACATAATAGCCATTTGGATATTCCGGGACAACCGCTTTGCGGCCATCCAAAAGAATCTTTGCGCCTTCTTGGATGCCTTTGTTGATGTATCCTATCACCCGCTCTCTATGCGCCGCCGAAATCACCGGTCCCAAAGTCACCGAGTCATCAAGTCCATTCCCGATTTTCATTTTCTTGGCCGTATCGACCAACGCATCGCGAATCATATCATAGGCGGAGCCGACCGTCAGCACTATCGCGGTTGCCAGGCATCTTTCGCCAGCATTACCAAATGCGGAATCAATCAGCACTGACACAGTTTTGTCCATCATGGCATCGGGCATAACGACAGTGAAATTTTTGGCGCCGCCTAAAGCTTGCACCCGCTTACCATTCTCAGAAGCTCTACGATAGATTTGCTGCGCCACTTTCGATGAACCTACGAAGGAAACTCCTTTGATGTCGGGATGCTCTAACATCGCCTTAGCTACCTCCGCATCACCATTGACTAAGTTTATCACGCCCGGAGGAAATCCGGCTTCCTCCAATAATTCGAATATCCTCGCCTGACATAGCGGAGTCTGCTCGGAAGTCTTAACTACAAAAGTATTGCCGCAGGCCACCGCCGTAGGGAAAAACCACAATGGCACCATGGCCGGAAAATTGAATGGAGTGATGCATCCGAAAACTCCCAATGGCTGGCGGATTGCAGTGCAATCGATTCCCGGGGCGACATCCTCCAGATTGTACCCCTGCATAACAGTGGGAATGCCGCAGGCTACTTCCACGTTTTCAATCGCGCGCCGCACCGAGCCTCTGGCTTCAATAAGCGTTTTGCCATTTTCAATGGTAAGGAGCCGCGAAAGGTCTTCGAAGATTTCCTCCAGTAATTGTCTTAGCTTGAAGAAATATCTCGATCGGACAATTGGAGGGGTACGCCGCCATTTCGGAAAGGCTTCTTTTGCGGCCTTTACAGCCTTGTCGAAATCGTCCTTATTCGAAAGAGAAGTCTTCGATATAACTTCGCCTGTGGCGGGATTAGTGATATCGAGAAACCGGCCCGATGCCGACTTAACCCATCTCCCATTGATATAGTTTTGCACAATAAGCGGTATTTCCCTGGAATTCAAATCGACCTCCATGGTTTTTAATGAAGCACAGATGTTTTCGATTATCAATATAGTAAAATACTCCACTTCATTCCGCAAACTAATTTTGGTCAAGACGCTTCACCACTTATCAATATCTAATTTGTGGTCCGTTTCCTGATGATTGTGCCAAATCATATTTATTGCTTGCTGTCTTCATCCAAAGAAGCTTATCATTGCTCCGATTTGTGAGGATTCATGGGAGCACAGAATGGTTCGATCGGGCGTGCCGATATACATATTATTGTTTTCCTTCTTTCTTACAATGATCTGTTGCGACGAGAAACCGCAAGTGGGATCAAGTGACTTCAGCTTCCTGAAAGAGCGATTTGATGGCGCCTCGCTGGAACGCATATCGGATCCCGAAAGGTTTCCAGCAGAATCTTTGTGGGTTTATATAGACGGCGCGGCAGATCTTTACCTCAAAAACAATGTCCTTGAAATGGCCGCAGCATATTATACGCTGGATCAGACAGAAGTAAACGCCGAAGTCTATCGCTTTGACGATTCTGCCAATGCAATGAGAATGTTTCATTCGATCCGACCGAATAATTCGATTACGACCAGCTATGGGAAGGAGGGCTTTAAGTCTCCATCAAGCATTGAATTCGTTCAGGGCAATTATCTGGTAAGACTAATAGGATACGACGACGATGCTCAAACGCAGATGGCATTGAATAATTTAGCCGAAAATCTGGATAAATTAATTCCGAAAAATTGAATTATCCGTTAGTGCATATTGGGCAATCACTTCTATGATTATCCCGTATGGTATGATGCATTTTTTGCTTGACATTAAATGCTGAAATAATTATGAATAGTGTGAGTTTATAAACCATTGTTTAATAGTGTTTTCGTCTGAGAGGTTAGTATCGCTATCTTGCGTCTGCCTTCAAAAGAAACATTATTGGACGCTTAAGAGTAACGCATTTTGGAGGAAAAAATGCAAGGTAGCAAGCTTTATGTCGGTAACCTCAATTATTCCGTAACCAGTGAGCAATTGGAGGAATTATTTTCCAATTATGGCCAGGTAAAGAATGTAAACATCATCGAAGGCAAAGGATTCGGGTTCGTGGAAATGTCAGAACCCTCGGAAGCCGATAAGGCAAGGGAGGAATTGAATGGTTCTTCATTCTCGGGACGCACTCTAAAGGTTGACGAAGCCCGCCCACCGAAAGACAGGCAGGGAAGAGATTATCGCAGGCAGTAGCTTATAATTGTGGTCCATTAATAGCAGGGCGGCACCGAAATTAATCGTAGCTTGAATTCAGAGCAATCCGATTATATTTTTGCATTGATTAAAAATCAGGATTTCAGTGCCGCCTTCACTTATGCAAAGCCGAGGCCCTGCGAAGAATCATCTAATCTGAAAAACCCGCTCTATTTTTGTTGCCCAAGGAGATGCCAACCGCCCAATTGATGCACATCTCAGGATAGAGTATTTCATAAACTGAATCATATCAGGGACTCCTTTTTCCCGCGGTTCGTGGAATGTCAGAATCATAAAAGCCGCCAGAAGACGTAGCGCCCCCGAAATAGCAAATAGGATATGATAATTCACGACGGTCTGTTTGCCCAGCTGGAAGTGCATATGGCTCCAGCTCTGTGCTAGAATTCCGCCGACTACGGAAGCGGCGAAAAACGCCAGGCCGGTCACCACCGAGAACATAGCCAGATAAATAGTGCGCCGCTCTTTGGGGCTACAGGCAATAGGGATGTTGAATGCCGCCAGAGTAAATCCTGTCCAGAGTATACCGGTCCAGATTGATTCCGGCGCCAAAATCCAAATATAACCTGGCCTTGGAATCCACCATATCAGAGGCACCAAAGCAATTCCGAAAGCACAAAAAGCCAATACCGGTTTGCTTCCGAATCGGTCGATTATTTTCCCCCAGGGCTTATTCAGCAGAACCGCCACCAATGCCGCTACAGCTGAATATACAGAGATCAAGGTGAAGCTCATTTTTAGATTATTCAACATATGCGGAGCGAAGAATGCCGCGGATGTCCCGATGGCAATATTCCAGGCGACGAAGATTTTCAGCAGGCGCCGAAATTTTCTATCCTGTAACGGTTCCATCAGATGCGACCAATTGATGTTTGATCTGATCAATTCCGCAGGTTTATCTGGGAGTCTATTCAAAAGGATCGCCGCCGCCAAAGCAAACGAGCAACCAAGTCCAATGATAATTGCAAATCCCATGCTCTCCTGATGAACGCCGCGGAATATGTCCAATACGGCGCCTCCCACCAAAGTAGCTGATATCGTGGCGATGGCGATGGCGGCGTTCCTATTGCCAAAATAGCGGCCTCGAATCCTTCCGGGAACCAGATCGGCAATCCAAGGAAGCCATCCCGCGGATGAAATCATTATGGCGACATTAGAAATAATCACTACTACGATCAATGCCTCCAGACGCCAGTCGCCGGAGAGGAAAAGCACCGGGATCAAAATCCACCAGACTTGCCTTCCCAATACCGAGAACCACACGGCGATCGATTTCCGCTTGCCAGTGGCATCGACCATAAATGCCGAAAGCAACTGCGCAACCTGCGATAAAAATGGAATCGCGGCCAATAAACCTATCTCAAAATCATTTGCGCCCAGCATGAGCGCCAGACCCGTGAGAAATACACCGCCGGTCAAGATAATAAAGACTGTAGCTAATGAACCTTCGATAGTGATATATGAAAGCCATTTCCGCGATATCAGAGCGGTCTTGTCTTGAGCCTGGTTTTGACGGGAGGTTTTTGCTTCAGAAGATTCAATTTTGTTCGAAATAGGCATTTTTTTCAGATTGAATGATTGAGTTATAAAATCAGTAGATAATAACAGTTTCATTGTTCCGGCAGAATTATCTCGAATTATGATAACATCGCTGTCGGTCCCTATAATTCATCGGAATGGTCAGTACGGTATTTAATATACGGAATCTACTGCCCTTTGTTTAGTTTTATGAAACTATTTTTTAAGCTGGCAGGGAATGGGGAATATCTATCCAATATCGCGAGATAAAATTCTGGATAATAATTTGGGCCTACAAATCAGACCATAACAAAAATCAAGGCGTTTCCTAAACCTTACGTTCAGTAGAATCTATTTGACCTCAGAAGCTGCTATTTCTTTTAATTGCACATCGAAAATCAATGTTTTCCCAGCCAGAGGATGGTTGCCATCCAGGGTTACGCTATCAGCCATTACATCTTTAACGGTCACATTAAATACCTGCCCGCTCGGATGACGCATCTGCAGTTGCTGGCCAATGGCGGGGTTTAGGTCAGGTGGAAAATCGGTCTTGGGAACGGTCATAAACATTTCGGGCCGGGAAAGACCGTAAGCGTCTTCTGGAGATAACGTGATGGTTTTATTTTCGCCAACCTTCATCCCCATGATTCCCTTTTCGAGTCCAGGGATCACCCCACCACTCCCGAGAGTCACTTCTAAAGGACTTTCAGCGGATGAGCTGTCAAAAACCACACCATCTTCCAGTTTCAAGACATAATGCACTTTTACCTTGTCCCCTTCTTTGGCCACTGGTTTTGCCGAGCAGCCGATGAGGAAAACAGCCATAACTGATAAAATTAGCAATCCGGTTGTAACGATTTTCATAGCGTATCTCCTGCTTATACTACGTAAATTTCCATTTTCTGTCCACAGATAGAAAGTGGATTTGGAATTTATTGTGATCCCGCCGCATATCAATCTTGATGATAACCAAAATATCGGTGCGATCGCTTAATTGAATAAATTAAATCGCTTCATTCCTAAAAGGCAAACTATTTTTCGACCAAATAATAGAAGGTCCGTCACGCCTAATGATTAGTCATCAGGAAATTCCCGCCATGGCCGTCTCTATTTCTTGAATATGAAGAACGATGCCGCCACAAGAAGAACAAACCCAACAGCGTGGTTCCACTTCCAATTCTCCCCGAGATAATAAATCGAGAATATTGCGAAAACGACAAGCGTGATACATTCCTGAATGGTTTTTAGTTGCACAGCAGAATAGTAACTATGACCGATCCTGTTCGCCGGAACCTGAAAACAATACTCCGCAAAGGCGATCAACCAGCTAATTAAAATGACCGTAAAAAGAGGCGTCGATTTATATTTTAGATGCCCATACCAGGCAAAAGTCATAAAGATATTGGAAATCATCAAGAAAACCATCGGCAGTAGAGGTTTCATCAATTCTCCTCTTCGAATGACTGAGTATTTCAGCAATATGAATTATTTAAGACCTTGTCAATTCTATCTCGTGCGATATCGGCGCAAAACGCAAGCGATACAGTAAGAGGATTTATCATACTTTGGAAAAGTGATAAATATTACTAAGAACGATGAATACCGCAAGCACTTTTATATTTGGAGCCCCATAATAGAATTCGAATTGTCGTTAATAGTGGCATCTCGAACGATATTGTATTATATTGTCTATGGCAATTCAGAAATCACGTGAAAACCGAAAATGATAGAAAAACTGGTTGACATATAATGGTAGCATTGATAAATTCCATGGCGTCCCAAATTGATTTCGGGATTGAACAGATTCAAGTTTCGGATTCACAATTTCAGGACCCTTTCATACAATTTTAGAGATGAGCAATTGTTTCGCCGGCGGATGCCCGCTCGTTATAGATATTCGCTTCAGAGCGCTATTCTCAATGGCGGAGATTGTAGATGAAAGATTATTTTCTTAGCATTATTCTTTTTGCGGAAAGGCATGACCGAGCAATTATTGCATTAATACTTGTTATGGTCATGTTCGCCGGAACTGTTTATTCCATCCATTTGGGAGATAGGCTTCGGTTCGCGGATGAAATTGAATATAACCTTCTGGCCAATAATCTGGTTAAAGAGCATCAATTTCGGCTTGGTTGGGACGAGCCGACAGCATGCCGGGCGCCTGGCCTGCCATTTGCTATGGCTCCTATGGTTTGGTTTGGCGCAGGAATAGTGCATCTCAGGATACTGAATTTCCTTTTCTTTGCCATCAGCATATTTCTGACTTACAGGATTGTCAAACGACAGTCTTCGAGATTTTCAGGAGTCCTGGCTGCAGTGATAGTCCTCTGCTACCCAGTGCTGTTTTACACTGCCGGAACTTTTTATCCCGAGACCCTGGCCAGCACATTATTTCTTATGGTCGTATATCTTCTGCTTGGAAGCGAAATATCTGCATGGAGATTTCTTGTCACTGGGTTAATCGCGGGATTCTTGGTCTTGGCATCGCCATTATTTGCCCCAATCCTGGTTATACTTGCTATCTGGTATTGGATCTCCAAGAAACCTCGGAAACTTATTGGCCCTTTGCTTTTCGGATTGGGCATATTCCTGGTAGTTGGCGCCTGGACAGTGAGAAACTATTCGGTATTCGACTCTTTTGTGTTCATATCAACGCGATCAGGATACACGCTCCGCATTGGGAACAATGCAGACACTACCCCCAGCAGTTGCGCCAACGATATAGCCTATATGCAGGAGGCAACCGAATTGGCCAAGACTATGAGTGAGCCCCAAATTGATAAATATTTCAAAGCCAAAGCGGTAGAATATATTCTGAACAACAAGGCCCAATCGGCCAAAATGTATTTCTTGAAATTCCTTAATTATTTTAACTACCGCAATGAGCTTAGCACCAAATCGGAATCATCGACATTGCGAGACCTAATCATGCTATTCACGTATGGGCCTCTGCTACTGCTCCTAATAATTAGGTTAATCTTGTCAAAAAGATATAATTTGCTATCAATGGAGAAATTATTCGTCCTGCTGTATGTATCTCATGCAATGCTGACTGCAGTATTTCTGACCCGTATCAGATATCGAGTGTCCTTTGATTTTCTAATTATCATAATAGTTGCTATCTTCATTAATTCGGTACTGCGAGATTGGTTGCAGAGAAATTCCCACCGCTTGAATACCGCCCAGTAGGTCCTACACCAAGAGAAAGATCCCTCGGAGAAATTTCCTGATGTTTCAAGATAAAAAAGTAATCATTGTTCTTCCCGCCTACAACGCAGAGAAGACGTTGGAAAATACGTTGAAAGATATTCCCGTTGGCGTGGCAGATGAGATTATTCTTGTTGATGATGCCAGTACCGATGGGACTGTGGGTCTGGCAAAAAAAATCGGCATTACTGTTTTGGAACACGATAGAAACCAGGGATACGGTGCCAACCAGAAAACTTGTTATACTACTGCCCTGGATAAAGGCGCGGAGATTATAGTGATGATTCACCCTGATTATCAGTATGACCCCCGTATAATACCATTTGCTATTGGCTTTCTGGCCACCGGAATATGCGATATCATCATTGGGTCGAGAGTCCGTACCAGGCGCGAGACACTGGAGGGAGGCATGCCCATCTATAAGTATATCTCAAACCGGATCTTGACCATTTTCGAGAATATCGCTCTAGGCCAAAATCTTGGTGATTTTCATTCTGGATTCCGGGCTTATAGAAGAGAGGTTTTAAAGACGGTCGATTTCTTTCAAAATTCAGATGATTTTGTATTTGACACAGAATTCCTTGCCCAGGCGGTATATCATAATTTCCGAATTGGCGATGTACCGATCCCCACAAGGTATTTTGCTGAAGCTTCATCTATCAATTTTCGCAGGAGTCTCAAGTACGGCATTCAAACCGTGATGGTCATGTTGAAGTTTGCTTTAGCCAAATGGGGAATCCACAAGTCCAGGATTTTTCGAATCCGATAGGGAAATTCTCTTGAAATAATTATAATATGCAATAATGTGCATCAATATGGGCCGCAAGAGCGACACAACCTAACTTAAACTAATACTAAGGAGGATTTGGATGCTGAAAGAGTTCAAGGAATTCGTTATGCGGGGGAATGTGTTGGATATGGCCATCGGCATAATTATTGGAGCCTCATTTGGGAAAATCGTATCATCATTGGTCAATGATGTCTTGATGCCTCCGCTTGGGCTGATACTCGGAAATGTAGATTTCTCCAACCTGTTCATCAATATGTCGGGCAAATCCTATGCTTCGGTGGCTGAGGCAAAGGCGGCCGGAGCGGCGACACTCAATTATGGCCTGTTCCTCAATACTGTGGTTGACTTTATGATCGTTGCTTTTGCTATATTTTTATTGGTTCGGCAAGTTAATCGCCTGAGGAGCGAGCGTCCGCCGGCTCCCGCAGGTCCTCCGACCAAGCAATGCCCTTATTGCCTGACCAGCATTCCATTGGTGGCTACCCGGTGCTCGCATTGCACGTCGGTGCTGGATACCCAATAGGGGGAGTGTTGAAAAACCTTATTTAGCAAAGAAAGTTACTTAGTTGTCATTCCCACGAAAGTGGGAATCGATAGTAGTCAAAGAGATAGATTCTCCGCTTTCGCGGGAATGACATAAGGATTAAGTCCGGAAACCACTTTTTCAACATGCCTTAGGATGACAATGATGCCAAGATGGACTCAAATATGAAATCGCCAAGTTCATTTCATTCCAGGCCCGACTGACTTCAGCATCTCCTTAATCCCGCCGAGGGATGATAGGATACCGGTCGCTTCATAAGGCAAAAAGATGGTCTTTTCGTTTTGGCCATCAGTCATACTCTTCAGGGTCTCAAGATACCGCACCGCCACTAAGTAATTGATCGGATCACCCTCTTCTTTGATCGCATCGACAATTAGCTTTATAGCCTTGGCTTCGGCTTCAGCCACATTAATTCTCGCTTTGGCTTCGCCCTCCGCTTGAAGTATTTGCGATTGTCTGACACCCTCTGCTTTTGCCACAGCAGCGTCTCTCTCCCCTTCGGCATTCAATACCATTGCCCGCTTTCCCCCTTCAGCTTCAAGGATAGCGGCACGTTTGTCGCGCTCAGCTCGCATTTGCTTTTCCATAGCGGTGCGGATGTCTTCAGGGGGCGTAATATCCTGCAATTCCACTCTATTGACCTTCACTCCCCATTTGTCGGTGGCCTCATCGAGAATTAGTTTGAGCTTGGAGTTTATGGTATCGCGGGAAGTCAAGGTTTGATCGAGATCCAACTCTCCGACTACATTCCTAAGGGTAGTCTGGGTTAATTTCTCGATCGCATTAGGGAGGTTATTAATTTCATAAACCGCTTTCTTGGCGTCGGTCACCTGGAAATAAAGCAATGCATCGATTTCAATAGAAACATTGTCCCTGGTTATGACTGACTGCCGCGGAAAATCATAGACCGTTTCGCGCAGATCAATCCGATTGACGGTTCTTTCAATCACCCGCTTTCTGGTATCGACATCGGCATAGACATACCTCCAGATTACCGGTCGGGGCTTCTCCAGAAATGGCCAAATTATATTTATTCCGGAGTGTAAAATCCTATCATATTTCCCCAACCGCTCAATGACTACTACCTCTGCTTGCTGGACAATTATCAACCCTTTGGCTATCAGGGCTATGACAAAAACTGCGATTAAAAGGATAATAATAAGAAAAGTCTCCATCTCCTACTCCACCTTCTTTACTATAAGTTTATTGCCCTCAATTCCAGTAACAACCACCTTTTCCCCCATTGAAATCTCCATCTCGCTGGAAGAAATCGCCGACCACTCCTCACCCCCGATTTTTACGCGACCATGCTTCAGGTTCGCCTTGATAGCTTCAATAACCACGCCTTGCCGGCTCACCAAAGCATCGACATTGGTCCGTGCCTCAGGCTTATCCTTACTGAGATACTTCGAAACCAGCTTTCTCGAAGATGCAAATAGGATTAAAGAGCTAAGGGCGAATGTTAAGACTTGCACTTTGAATCCGGCGCCGATGGCGGCAATCAAACCGGCGATGATCGCGCCGACCCCAAAATTGATCATCATAAAGCCGGGGGTAAATATTTCCAGAATCGAAAGGATGATTCCAATTATGACCCAAACATGCCAAGCCTGCATCTACTAACCTATACCAACATCCTATTATAAAATAAATAGTAGTTCAATCGATAGACTAAGTCAAGCGGAATGGCAAGTTGCCAGAATCAAACAGCCAATCAATTAACAGGCAACTTAAGGCATTATGATCGGGATTGCGAATTTAAGAACCGAAAACCCCCGAATCCCAGTGGAAATTTGGTGATTAATTAGACGCAACCGGTCGGCTTCGGCAGACCCCCGACTTTGCAGCCACCTTTTGCCGGACCTGACGGGTATAACTCATATATCTGTTTGAGGCTGAAACCTGTCTCCTTGCAGAGTTTTCGAATCACGGGAGCTGTTCCGAATTCCAAGTAATAATCTCTTAAATACTTGGCAACTTTCCAATGATCCTCGGTCATCTGATCAACACCTTCAATTTTCGCCAAAGCGACGGCTAACTCTTCATCCCAAGCTTTGGGGTCTTTAATGAAACCGTCCTCGTCAACTTCTATTTTCCTGCCATTACCGAATTCGAGCCAGGGCATACCTAATTTCTCCTTCTCTATCGTCAATACTTGTTATCACACTTGAGAAAGACTACATTGTCCGACCGTAGAGCAGTCCTATCTGCGGTCTTGCAACCATCACATTTATCCGCAATAACACTTTGAATCCCCTTTTGTTCTGCCAGCAAGACGGAGTTCCATCCTGCCGGCTTAAATCCATTTATTGAATCGCATTATTTCTTGGAAGTTGACGCATCACCTGTTGCATAACCGTGCAACTTAATCTCGACTTTCTCATCCAAGCCCGCATAATACTCGCGTAGAATCGCCAAAACCTCCGGTCGACTGAATTCCATTGGAACCTCGCCGCCTTCCGATAGCGCTTTGCGAAGCGCGGTACCGCTCAAGAAAAGCCGATCCTCTTTCTTGTGGGGACAAGTTTTCATCGAAACCATTCCCCCACACTTGAAACACCAGAATGTCCAATCGATCGGAAGCATCTTGCATTCCAAGGCGCCATCCCAAAGCTTAAAGAAAATATCTTGGGCATCGAAGGGACCATAATAGTTGCCCACACCAGCGTGGTCACGGCCTATAATCATATGAGTGCAACCGAAATTCTGCCGGAATAGAGCGTGAAGCAACGCCTCGCGAGGGCCGGCATACCTCATATCCAATGGATAACCGCCTTGAACCACCCGGCTCTTGTCGAAATAATTTTCCACCAGAGTATTGATGCACTTGACACGGACATCTGCGGGAATATCCCCGGGTTTTAGATTTCCAACCAATTGATGAATATATAACCCATCGGATACTTCAATAGCGATTTTTGCCAGATATTCGTGAGAACGGTGCATTGGGTTGCGCAGTTGAAGAGCGGCAATTGTCTTCCAACCTTTCTCTTCGAAAATCTTGCGGCTTTCGGCCGGACGCTGATAAATACCTTTGAACTCCTCCGGGAAATAACTCTCAGAAAGCACTTGAACCTGACCGGCGATATTCCATTCTTTCTGACCAAGCACCATTTGAACACCAGGATGCTCGCTATCATTGGTGGCAAAAACCTTTTGGCATTCGAATTTCTTATCGATCTTGTAGGACTCAGTGACTTTCATAATAGCCATATATTCCTGAGTCTCATCCGAAATAAGGGCGATTTCAGTTCCCGGGTCAATTTTCTCACTATGCGACATTGTGATCGGAATTGGCCAGAAGATACCATTGGTCATCTTCATATTCTCACAGACACCCATCCAATCATCATAACCCATAAACCCTTCGAGTGGAGTAAATCCCCCGATACCCAGCATAATGAGATCACCAACTTCACGTGAAGTGATTGCCACTTTGGGCAATGTCTTGGCCTTTTTTCGGCCCTCTTCCCGTTCCTTCCCCTCCAGCAGAAGGATTCTCAACTTATCACTACTATGAGGTCTAATCAATTTCGGACTTGCCATATAGTAACCTTTATTCTAACATTTGTATCATTTTCACAAGTTGTCGTTATATAATAGCTGGCTTAGTCCGTGTAAAGCAAAAAATGAGAAATTTCAAGAATACGGGCGTGATCCGATTAGACCCCTGCGCTCAAATAAAGAAGGGTAAGGAATTATTTCCCCAGAGCTTTTGTAGGTTTTGGCGGTTAGCGCTCCAGCGCTGGCGCAAATTGAGCGGTCAGCCCTGGAGGGCTAACCCGCAAATACCATAAAAAAGGGTGGGCACAGAGGCCCACCCCTACGTAGAGTTAATCGGCGGTCAGAAGGTAGGCGGGCGGCCTTGGCCCAAACATTCGGGGGTCAAGTCGAAGATCCGGATAATCGGTGACCCTCGCCGACTATACTTGTGGTAGCGCAGACATTCTTGTCTGCGTAATGTCAAGCGCCGGCCAGCTGTCTGGAAGGCCACGCTCCGTCGTGGCTGATGGAA